>JAFTLF010000132.1 GCA_017452885.1 Alphaproteobacteria bacterium | reverse complement strand
GAGTTGGTGGCGGTGGTGGAAATGCCGTTAACAATATGATTGCACAAAATCTGGAAGGTGTTGATTTTATTGTTGCCAATACCGATGCGCAGGCTTTAGAAAATTCTAAATCAAGTCGTAAAATTCAGCTTGGTTTGCAAACAACCAGAGGACTTGGTGCCGGAGCGCGTCCGGAGGTAGGAAAAGCAGCAGCCGAAGAGGCTCGCGAAGAAATAGAGCGTGAGCTTGAAGGTGCTAATATGGTGTTTATTACTGCCGGTATGGGTGGTGGAACCGGTTCCGGTGCGGCTCCGGTGGTGGCTAAAATTGCCAAGGAAAAGGGAATTCTTACAGTTGGCGTGGTAACTAAACCGTTTCAATTTGAGGGTAAGAAACGTTATCAGACAGCAGAAGTTGCTTTGGAAAACTTTACCAAAGAAGTTGATAGTATCATTGTTATTCCTAATCAAAATCTGTTTAGAATCGCTGATAAAAATACAACTCTTGTAGATGCTTTCAGTATGGCAGTTAATGTACTATATGCCGGTGTGCGTTCGATTACCGATTTGATGATGATGCCTGGTCTTATTAATCTCGATTTTGCTGATATTAAGGCAATTATGGAAGATAAAGGTAAGGCTATTATGGGTACCGGTGAGGCTGAAGGTGAAGATCGTGCGATTAAAGCTGCTGAGCAAGCGTTGGCGAATCCTTTGCTGGATGACTGTTCAATGCGTGGTGCTAAAGGTGTGTTGATTAATATTACCGGTGGCAATGATGTAAAGTTGTTTGAAATTGATGATGCGGCAAATCGTATTAAAGAAGAGGTTGATGAGGAAGCCAATATTATTTTCGGCTCCAGTTTTGATGAAAGTTTAGGAACAAAAATTCGTGTTTCAATTGTTGCTACGGGTATTGAAGAGGGAAAAGTTGTCAAGAATCCTATTAAAAAACCCTCTATTACACCAAGTTATGTTGAAGAAAGTTTTGTGAAGGTTGAAGCTGAACCTTCTGCTCCAAATGTTAATCTGCAAGATAATTTGGAGGCCTTCTCAGCTGTTAAGAAAGAGTTGATGTCTGAACAGCTTGATGAAGTTATTGATAAAGCAACAACCGCTTCTTTTGCAGAAGAGGTTGAAGACGAAGAAGTCGTCAGTGTTGCCGCTGTGCCGGATGTTGAAAACGGAGTCAAATTTGATGATTTTGATTCTTTGGAAAAATCCAGCGTTATGGAAGAGCTGCCGAATGCTTCCTCTTTGTTTAAAGCTATTATTAATAAACCGACCGCAATGAGCGAAGAAGAAATGCTGGAAAATGCCATATCTTCTAATGAGAGTGTCTTTAAGGCCAAGACAATAGTTCGTACGGTTGAAGAAGAGCCTGAATTATTTCCCGAGCATAATCCTTTGAAGACAACATCCCGTAAACAAGATGATGTCGAAGAACTGATTGTGAGTGATGAAGAGAAGTATACCAGAACTCCGACTTTTATTGAACGAGTTACAGGTTTCTCTATCGCCAGAAGAAATCAGAAGAAACAAAAGGAAGCTGAACGTAAGCAAGAACCGGTCAGCTCTAGTTTCTCTGACGATGATTTCGGGCAGGAAGACAGATTGAATTTGGAGATTCCGTCTTTCTTGCGCAGAAAATAATTATTGAGTTATAAACCAGCAAAAATCCCGCATATTGGCGGGATTTTTTGTTATATGTATTTATTAATAAAATAAATTGCCTTGAGCTGTGGATGCCAATGAGGCAATAGCTTTTTTAACAATATTTATTGTTACGGCATGTTTGCGTTCAAGCGAGATATTGTCTATTTCTTCAACTAATTTGCGAGCATAAGAAAAAGAACGTTGCATGTTGTTGAGCATATAGTTAATAACTTCCGGAGAAGGAGTAATTTGACGGTCATCAAATAATTTGACAAGTAAAGCTGAAAGCAAATCATTGTCAGGTGTTTTGATTTCTATTGCGGGGAGAATGTTAAGTCTGGAACGTAAATCAGGTAAAGTTATATTTAAACGAGCCGGAGCGGTTGAAGAAGTAAAAAGTATATTACCGCCTTCATCTCGATATAAATTATAAATATGGAACAGAGTTTCCTGCGTGGTTAGTTTTTCAAGATTTTCGATTATAAGGCATTTGTGTTCTTCAAAAGATTTGCGAATATACGCCATATCCAATTGTTCTGCTCGTACCACAGGAACTTTATAAGGATGTTCGGTAAGACGAGCAACATTCGTAGCAAAAACATTTGCCAAATGAGTTTTGCCACAGCCTTCCGGGCCATATATGCAAATTCCAAAATAGGGCCAATTGGGCCAACAATCAATTAATGATACGGCTTCTGCATTGCATTCTGCAACAAGAAAATCTTCTCTTCCGAGACTCTCTCGATGCGGAAAATCAAGGATAAATTGCCGCGATGTTTGATTGTTAAGTATCATATTAATTCTCTTTGGTTACATCAAAAACCTTGGCTGTTAAATCGCCAAGACTGTATGGTTTGGTAATAAAGTCGAAATCATCAAAATTGTCAAGTTCCTGGCGGACTATTTCTTCAGAATATCCTGATGCCAAAATAACTTTGATGTTTTGGAGTCTTTCTTTGATAATTTTGGTAAGTTCGGCACCACTAATACCGGGCATAACCATATCTGTTATCAGAAGATCAAATTTATCGTCTTTTTCCAGCTGGTCCAGAGCATTTTCACCAGAATTGCAACCAATTACATCATATCCTTTTTTCTTGAGTGCGCGGACAGCAAAACTGCGTACGGAATCCTCATCTTCTACAAAGAGGATACGAATTTGTCGGTTATTTTTGGAAGAGGCAGCATGTGAACGGTCAATGGCATTCGATACATTTAATCCCATAATGATTTTTTGATTAATATTGAGCGGAGCGTTAATTTTTTCTCTTACACGAAGAATTGTTTGTCCGGCTTGATTGGTGACAACTTCGCGATTATTTTCATTTTCTTCTTCGGGTTTCTCTTCAAAACGAGGCAAATGAATTGAAAAGGTTGTTCCTACGCCGACGGTACTGTTAACAGTAATGTATCCCTCGGTTTGGCGAACAATTCCGTAAACCATGGCAAGTCCCAGTCCGGTGCCTGAACCGACAATATTTTCTTTGGTGGAAAAGAACGGGTCAAAAATACGATTCATATTTTCAGGTGGAATACCACAACCGCTGTCTTTTACATCAATAACCACAAATTCTCCGGGCTTGATTTTATCATCGCCAAATTGAAAACTTTCTTTTAAGACGATAGTGCGGGTTGAAATGTGTAAAATACCGTCACCGTTCATGGCATCTTTTGCATTAACAGCAAGGTTTATAATTACTTGTGATAATTGTACAGGATCAACTTTGACATATCCTAAATCAGATTGATGGTGAATTTTGAGAGAAATTTTTTCTCCAAGAATACGTTTGAGCATGTGTGAAAGCTCGGCAAAGCTGTCTGTTATATCAATTAATTTCGGTTGCAAAGGTTGTTTGCGTGAAAATGCCAATAATTGACGTACAAGGCTGGCAGCGCGGTTGGCATTTTGTTTGATCTGAATTAAATCAGCAAAAGACGGATCGCCGACACCGTGTCGTTGTAATAATAAATCGGTAAAGCCAATCATGGCAGTGAGCAAATTATTGAAGTCGTGAGCAACACCACCGGCTAATTGACCTACGGCTTGCATTTTTTGAGCTTGAGCAAACTGTTGTTCTAGAGAGCGTTGTTTGGTTGCATCAATCAGATAAAGAACAAATCCTAATGCTTCTCCTTTTCCAGTACCATGAAAACGGTGCATACTACTGATATAAATTGTTGTAATCAAATCTGGACGAGCAGAATTAAGATGTATATCCATATTTAATGATAATGATGGATCGGTGCGCAACTTTGAACAAATGGAGCAAAATTGTTCTTTCTCGCTATCGTTCAGCAATTCAGGCAATAATTTGCCTTTAGGATGTGAGGAAGCATTAGCATCGAAAAACTTGGCGGCAGTAGTATTGGTGTCGTTAATGATATAATTATTATCGGTAAAGATAATACCAACCGGAGAATTGTTAAAGAGCCAACTGATTTTGTCAGAAGCCTGTTCTAGTTCGGCTTCCAAGTGATTGGTGCTGGGAAGACGGCCAATAACAGCTCCTCGCATTTTGATTTTTTCGTTTTCGCGATAGTTATTTTGGAAAACGTAAGCTTCAGCAACCTCACCATGTTGAGTCAGGAAGTGCAATTTGCCTTGCCACGCATCTTTTTTTTCGGGAAAAATAGAGTTTGGAGCAAGAAATTCTTTTAATAAATGTCCATTAATATCTTTTTCTTCACTATCCAGAAATTCTGCAAAATTATGATTTACATATTCAAAGCGATAGTCTTTGTCTACGGTGTAAAGTCCGATGGGCATATAATCAAGAAAATCATGGAGTTGAGTACATTCTTCACGGAAAACCTGTTCCATGTTTTTTTGGGCGGTTATATTGTTTATTGTCCAGTAAAAATAAGTTTCTTTTTGTATTTTTTTTATCGAAAAGGCTCCTTCAAAAATTTGGGGCTTTTTCAGGTATATCGGTCGCAGTGAGATTTCAAACCACTCTAATCCGTTAAAAACTCTATCTGTTTGTGAGTGTAACGATAAAGAAATTATGACTTTTTCGTTGCTGAGATTTTTGTGAGCCGTTTTGAGGCGTTGAAGAGCGTTTTTATTATTAAGTCCTTCGGCCAAGTGTTTGTTAAGAAAATTTATTACGGTATTTTGTTTGAATAATTCTTTGGCAGGATCATTCTGAATAATAGCTTCTCCCTGAGGATTTTCTATGCGTTTTACCTTGAAATCATTGTAAATTATTTCATTAACAAAGCCACCATAACTGATTGCCGCTTCTCCGGCATCTAGAGTTCTGATTGTCAATAATAGGCAATAACAAGTACAGGCCGCACATAAAGCAACAAGATATAAATAGTATTCACGATAAAGAAAAAATAAGATAATAAGCGTCGTTAGTCCAACCAGCGAAAATGCCAATTTGATAAGACAGGATTGTAGTTGTTTGTCCGGTCTATTGTTGATTTTTGAGTTGCATAACATATCCAATTACCTCTGCGACAGCTTTAAAATGTTCTTCCGGAATGGGTTGATCAAGTTCGGTAGATGCAAACAAGGCACGAGCCAAGGGTGGGTTTTCGACAATCGGCACTTCGTTTTCTTCGGCAACAGCCTTGATTCTTAAGGCGACATTATCAACACCTTTGGCGGTGACTTTCGGTGCATCCATTTCATTAATTTTGTATTCAAGAGCAACAGCATAGTGTGTTGGGTTGACGATAACAACATCTGATTTCGGAACAGCTTCCATCATGCGGTGACGAGCTCGTTCCATGCGTACCTGACGGATACGAGATTTAATCAACGGGTCACCTTCCATTTGTTTGTATTCATCTTTAACTTCCTGCTTGGTCATGCGTAATTTTTTCAGATGACTGTATTTTTGATAAGCATAGTCCGCTAAAGCAATGACCAAAACTGCAATAACTACGGTAAACAGTAACAAAACAACAATTTTATGAATGAATTTTAAAATAGCCATTGTTTCCATGCTGGGCATTAGTTCAACTTTTTCCAGATATGGTTTTACGACCAATAGAGCGATAAATGATACAACGGTAATTTTTATGATTCCTTTAAGAGCATCAAAAATTTTTTTCATGTTGATAAAATTGGCAATGGCTGAAAAGATATTTAATTTATCCCAGTTTGGTTCAAGTTTTTTGGGTGCATAAATAAAACCGGTTTGAGAGATACTGGCAATAACACCAAGAGTTATGAATATCAGAAAAGGAAAGCCCATAATCTTAAATAAATCAAGTGTTGCTTTGATGAGGAGTTTTTGAAAATTTTGCGGAGTGATTTCTATGGAAGAGGCTTTTTCCAAAAATACGATGCTGGATGTATAAAACCATTTCATCATTAATGGTAATAACATCCAGATAACAAATAACATACCAAGAAGCATTAAAAAGCTTTTGGCATCTTGCGATATTGCAACATCGCCTTCTTCTTTGGCTTTGCTGATTTTCCGTTCCGAAGGTTCTTCGGTTTTGGAGGCTTCATCTTCTTCGGGAGTGACCATTTCTTAGTCCTTCCTAATGTAAAAATTGTTGCAAACCATCTTCAAAATTTTTGGTAAACCAGATAATCATTACCGGAGTAGTAATGAAAAGCAGGCCTAGCCCCAAATAAATTTGAAGTGGCAATGACAGGAAAAAAATATTAAGTTGCGGCATAAGGCGAGAAACTAAGCCAATTCCGCTATAAAAAATTATTGTGAAAGCAATAAAAGGAGAACCTATTTTAAAGCCGATAATAAATGAATTGTTAAACGTGCGACTAAGATTATCTGCAAAATCACCAAACGATAATTTGGTCGTCACCGGTAATAACGTATAACTGTCAATAACTGCACTGAGCATCAAATGGTGTAAATCGGTTATAAAAATAACAGTTAATGCAACTATACTAAAAAATGTTTCGACAACAATTGATTGATTTTGCGTTGTCGGATCAAAAATTTGTGCATTACCGAAACCAATAGCTTGTCCTGCGATAAAACCGGATAAATTTAATGCAGTGAAAATGATTTGTATAACCAAGCCGATAAATAAGCCGATAACAATTTCTGACAAACTGTATTGAATAAAAAGAAGAGTGTCGGTAGGTTGAGGCGGAAAATGAGGGGTAATCAAAGGCATAAGCACCAATGATATGGATAATGCAACGGACAGGCGTATTTGCACATTAACATAAGAACTCATAAAGCCTGGCATTACCATTAGTGCTGAACCAAAACGTAAAAACACCATTAAAAAGGTATACATATTTAAACTAATAAGCTGTTCCATGAGGGTTATCCGCCGGCAATCTTACTAAACAGGCTTTCCGTTAGTGTTCGCATTTGTTCTAACTTAAAGGGAAATAATAAAATAATTGCAACAAAAACGCTGATAATTTTGGGAACAAAGGCGAGTGTCATTTCTTGAATTTGGGTCAAAGCTTGAAAAATACCGATAATTAATCCGACAAATAAAGCAACCAGTAAGACTGGTGTTACAACTTTGAGGAGGGTAAAAACAGCATCTCGTGATATGTCTAAAACTTCAATTTCATTCATTTTTTTTACTCAAGAGGGGTTTGCTTTTCAAAGTGAAAATGATTTTGCAGTCCGGTGAAAAACACACCGTCAAAACCGGTTCGCATAATATCTTTGAAATGTTGCGAAATGATTTTACGCCAATTTTCATCCCAGTATTCAGTGATTACACCATCGGCATCAACTAATGAAGGGCGAGCCAGCCATGAAGGATTGCCAATTTTCCAACGAGAATTCCAGAAATAATCGCGAGGGGTGGTTTCGGATACATTCATTGCCGCAATTAATAAGCGACGACCGCCATTTTTTTTGAAACGAAGTGTTTGAATATCTTCGGGGGTAAAATGTTGACGGGAATTAAACAGCGGATTTATTATAATAATATCATAATTTGTGTTGTTTAGTTCTTTAACAAATTCGTCTTTAGCAGAATATCTGCTGTCATCAGTTATTATCAAGATGTTTTTGGCATCAGCAACTTGATTGATATTTTTTGCGGAGTCATTGATTATTGCCTGAGAAGAAATGTTATTGAAAGCCAGTTCGCGATTTTCAAATGCGTAAAGCATTTTTTTATCCAGTATAGAGCGAATTATGGCGCTATCCATTTCTTCCGATGAGGGACAATAATCAATGCTGATAAGACCAAGGTTATTGTTAAAAGTGACGTTTTGCTCTTTTCCGTCGCCACAATATAATCCGTTGATGGCAACAGCGTCGACAGAATGCAAATAATCGTATTCGGGAGTGTCAATTTGAGGTTCTTGGGGGATTTCTTTTCCTTTTGAAAGGAAGGTTGTATCTTCTATGCTGCCTTGTTGTCCTTTTTGGCGACGGGCAAGATTATAGCCGTCACGCGTGTCTTCCCAAGCGCTACGATATAAAATCTCTTGTCCTTCGTGAGTGATGATTTTAAAATCAGGATTATTTTTTTTTGCGTAGTTAATGAGCATTTGTAAATTGTTGCGCATATCAGCCCGATAATTGCGAATCTGTTTCGGCAGATATTTCATATCAAGAATTTTTTCTTCTGCCGTATAGGGATTGGCTTTATCAAATCCATACAAGCCTGCGATTGCCGAATGTGTGGCAAGCAAAGTGGTCATTATGCTGATAAAGGTTGTATATTTAAATTTAAGTGACAACATCTGCCTTATGTTTTCCTGTTCTTTCGGGGATTTCGGAAATAGCCATGGCTATTTTGAAAATCTCAGTTAACATTTTGAGCGGATCTGCGCTAAGGTTTGTTTTACTATAACGTTCAAGGTAAACACGAATTGTGGCTCCAGAAGAACCTGTTCCGGACAAGCGATAAACTATACGCGAGCCGTCAGTAAAACGGATAATTAAACCATTTTTGGTTGAGCTATGATCGACCGGATCATTATACACAAACGCTCCTGCATCAGCAATAATAAATCCTTCCATTGTTTTTCCCGGAAGTTGTGATAATTTGTTTTCAAGGTCAAGCATTAATTTATCGGCAATAGCGGTATCTACACCTTCAAAATCAAAGCGAACATAATAGCTACGGCCGTATTTCTGCCAATGTTCTCTGGTAATGTCTTCAACCGATTTGCCGGTAGCCGCAATAATGTTGAGCCAGAATAAAACTGCCCATATTCCGTCTTTTTCACGAATGTGCGAAGAACCGGTGCCGAAACTTTCTTCTCCGCAGAAGGTAATGCGATTGGAATCCATAAGATTAACAAAGTATTTCCATCCGGTTGGTACTTCGTAATAGCCAATGTTGTGGGCTTGAGCGACGCGTTCTACCGCAGTGGAGGTTGCGGCCGATTTCGCAACTCCGTAAATGCCGTTTTTATAGGCGGGAATTAATTTGAAGTTGTCGGTGATGATAGCTAAGCTGTCACTCGGGGTAACAAAGAAGCCTTTACCAAGAATCATGTTACGATCACCGTCCCCGTCATTGGCGGCACCAAAATCTGCAGCTTGTTCGGAAAACATAAAATCAACCAATTCTTTGGCATATACCATGTTGGGATCAGGATGCAAACCGCCAAAATCAGGCAAAGGATGATAATTGACAACCGAACCTTTAGGCGCTCCGAGAATCCCTTCAAAAATTTTGATAGCATAAGGACCGGTGACGGCGTTCATGGCATCAAAACGCATGGTGAATCCGTTTTGAAATAATTTTTTAATTGCTGAAAAATCAAATATTTTCTGCATCATTTCTACATAATCTTTGACAGGGTCAATAATTTCTATTTGCATGCCGCAAATTTCTTGTGTACCCAGCTCAGAAAGATTTATGTCATCAATATTACATATCTTATATTCTTTTATGTTGAGAGTTTCCTGATAAATTTTATCGCTAATTGAGCTTGGGATTTGACCACCACTGGCGTTGGAATATTTGATGCCAAAATCGCCGTTTTCACCGCCGGGGTTGTGAGAAGCAGAAAGAATAAAGCCGCCGTCGGCTTTGTTTTTGAGGATAACGTTAGAGCCGGCAGGTGTGGACATAAAACCGTTTTGACCGATAATTAATTTGGCAACACCATTGGCTGCAGCCATTTTAATGATTTTTTGAATTGCTTTATCGTTGTAGAAACGGCCATCACCACCAACGACAAAAGTTTTACCATGTAAATCGCCAATAACATTGAAAATACTCTGCATAAAGTTTTCAACATAATTAGGCTGAATAACAACTTTGGATTTGCGGCGCAGGCCGGCAGTACCCATTTTTTGATCTGTAAAAGGTGTTGTTGCAATTGTTTGAATCATTTTTGCCTCTTGCTGAATAAAATAAATTATATGCCGAAGTTTAACACCACAGCTTATAAAAACAAGCTTTAATATCGATTTATCACAGTGTTTACGGACAGATAAATTCTGCCAGATTTTTAATTTCAATTTTGGCGGCGAGGTGTGAAGTTGACATTCGGCGGTTGAGACCAGGTTGATTCATGTCAAGAACAGTCAAGCCTTCGAGGAAAAGTTCTTTATAAATAACTCTATCTTTGAGACCATGATAAAAGCGAAAACCATAGGTTTTGCCAATGTTTTCAAGTTGGGAAAAAACAAATTCTCTGTTGCGAGAGCGAGTTGGCGAAATTTTGTTGCCGCAGACAATCCAGTTTAAATAACTTTTGCCGTTGGAAGCCAAAGATTTTTTTACTTCCCAGACAAAATCGGCATAATGTCCCGGTGTTTTGACGCGAGAAGTTGCTATGTCAATATCGGCTATTGCACCCAAATCAACCAAACTGTCTGATAAGGGAGTAATAAGAGTGTCTGCGTATTGATGAGCCGCTTCAAAAAGATAATTGCGGTTGCCGGGAGTGTCAATGATTATGGCATCATATTGATTGCGAATGTCCATAATCAAATTATGTATGCGATTGAGATCATCGGGAATTTTGGAGTAGTCGCTTGATGGTTTTACGATATAGTGTTCAGGTATTCCCAAGTGAAGATTGTTTTGTGTGCAAAAATTTTTACGATTTTGAATGTATTTGCTCAAGGATCCTTGGCGACCATCAAAGTCAATAGTGGCTACCGAAAAGCCCTCATTAAGAAGTTTTATAGCTAAGTGCATGGCAATTGTGGATTTGCCGGTACCACCTTTTTCGTTACCTATAACGATGATATGTGCGTGATGATTTTTGTCAGACATTATTAGTGCTCAGCCATTGCAAGTTGTTGAATTGGATTTGATGCCACAACAATACATGATTTATTTTTTTGTTTCAAATAATTACATGTTTTATCCGCTTGATTTTTTTTCATGCCGATTAATTTTGAGCGATATACGACAGCAGCGCCTTTAGTTGCGGCCTCAATATTGATTTGAGCTTTTTGAATGTGATGATCTTTTATGCCTTTGCGAATCTGCAAGGCATAGTTGCGGGCTTTGGCATAATTTGAAAAAGCACCGATTTGAATTCCCCATTGAGTTTCGATACTGTGATTTGCCGAGCCGGCAGATTTAGGAGCGGAATTTTCTATTGAAGAAGTTGTTTGAGCATAAAGTGTAGGTTTTTCAATGTTGTTGGCTAAAGCAAGTTTGCGTAATCCACGATTCATTAAAGAAGCAACTTTTTTATCACGTTGTTTTAAGGTATTGTGTCCCATAGTTACGGCAATAACTCGGTTGCCGTCTTGTTCGGCAGAAGTAACGATATTATATCCGGCAGCATTGGTAAAGCCGGTTTTCATGCCGTCGGCACCTTTGAATGTTTTAAGCAAATGGTTGTGTGTATACATGGTGTGTCCTTGCCATGTAAATTTTTTGGTGGCAAACAGTTTGTAATATTGCGGATAATGATGGTACATTGCGGCACCTAGAATCGCCATATCTCTGGCAGTTGTTTTTTGGGTTCGATTAGGTAAGCCGGAAGCATTTTTGAAAGTGGTATTTTTCATTCCCAGTTCACGGGCTACTTTGGTCATGGTCTGGGCAAAGTTTTCTTCACTATAACCTATACCTTCGGCAAGAACAGTTGCACAGTCATTGGCAGATTTGACAATTAGAGCCATGATAGCATCTTGGACAGAGATTTTTGATCCGGGTTTAAGACCAAGTCTGGAAGGAGAACGATTAGCAGCAGTGCGAGAAACTTTTAATTTGTCAGTCATTTTAAGACGACCGCTTTCAAGCTCGCCAAAAGTAATATAAAGTGTCATCAGTTTGGTTAAAGAGGCCGGATAACGTAGCTCATCAGCATTTTGAGAAGAAAGAACTTTTCCGGAGTGGGCATCAATGATTATGGATGATTGGGTGCGTGCAGCATAAACCGATTGCGCACCACAAATCATCATAGTTGTGATAATGGCAGTATATTTAAGTAATGAGTATAGTTTATTTTTTATGTTCATTGCTTAGATTCTTATACTTCTGTTATGGCCAATTTTCTTAAGTTTAGACCGAAAAAGAAAATAAATTATTAATTTAAATCGAAAAAACGAAGTAATATTTTTTTTGTAAATATATTTTTAGCTTGACTTTGTATTTTAATCTATGTAGTAATTTGGTCATGTTGATGGCGAATGTAGCTCAGTTGGTTAGAGCGCTGGTTTGTGGTACCAGATGTCGTGAGTTCGAATCTCATCATTCGCCCCATAAAAAAACCGTCCAAAAGGGCGGTTTTTTTATGAGATATAGAAGCTTCAAAGTTAACGATTACGCCGACTTTTGCGACGTTCAATGCGTTCTTGAGTTTTTTGAGCGCGGCGTTCGGCACGTTCTTTGGCCTTTTTTTGGAATCTGGTCAGATTTTCTTCTTTAACAATGGTATTTTTTTTCTGTTCTTCGATTTTGTTAATTTCTTTATCTATGGCTTTTTTTTGGAATCGGGAAGCTCTTTTGTCGCGTTCTTCGATTCTTTCTTGTTGTCTACGGGCTCGCTCTTCTGCGCGTTCAATAGCTTTTTTGCGAAAACGTGTTTCCGCATTATTTTTTTGCTCTTCAAAAGCTTGTTCTCGGGCAAGGCGTTGCTGTTCTTTGGCGGTGAGAACTTGTTCTTCAACACTGGGACCGGTGAGTGAAACAGTTTCTTCGGCATGCAACATAAATGGAGTCAATACAGCGGTTGCAGCCATAATTCCGCAAAAATAAATTTTCATATTTTATCTCCTCAAACAGGTAAGATATATACATTGCTATATATAAATCAAATTTTTACGAACAACAAGTTGACTATTGGATGCTTGGTGATAAAGTGTGGAAAACTAGGATGAAAAAGATGAAAATTGTTGCAGCAGCTATATTAAAAAGAAACGGAAAATTGTTTATTGCCAAAAGACCTGAGGGTAAAAGTTTAGCTCATCATTGGGAATTTCCGGGGGGTAAGCAAGAAGAAGGTGAAACATTACAAGAAACGTTACATCGTGAATTACGTGAAGAATTGAATATAGAAACAGAAGTTGGTGAATTTTTTATGCAATCAACTTATGATTATGACTTCGGACAAATTCAGATAAATTGTTTTTGGGTAAAATTGTGTGATGAAAATTGCACAATTTATTCTAATGAGCATGAAGAAACGGCATGGGTTTTGCCTTCAGAATTGAAAAACTATCGATTTGCTCCGGCAGATGTTCCTGTTGTTGAGGCGTTAAGTAAAGTTAATGATTTGACTGTCCTGTCTTGATTTTATTAATTTGACAACTACATCGAAAAAAGTAGTTTATTGAATATTTTAAGAAAGGCAAATGATATGAAAAAATATGTTTGGGGAACGGTTTTATTGTTGGCTATGGCAGGATGTACAAATTCGGTGGAAGTAAAAAATGAATTTGAGTATAAGTGTGGTACTCAGGTTGTTAAGACCGAAGTATTAGACGATAATTCGATGATTGTTCATATAAATGGTGTTAATCATGTATTGACTCGTGTTGCTTATCCTAATGGAACACGTTATGAAAATGTGGTTTCGCAGGTTTCTTTGACTCGTGCCGATGGGGATACATATTTAACAATTAACGGTATCAATTATCCAATATGCCAAGAAATTATACGATAGATTATAAGTGTGGACTGCAACGAGAATGATTATCAATTGCTTTAGATATACATTTGTATTATAATGAGTAAAAATGATAAGGAAATGATTGATGTTGCCGACCACAGAAAAATATCAGTATATAACCGATGGCGAACAAGAGCGCGCCATTGCTTTGGAAAAAGATCAGCGAATTTACGCCAAGCCTATTAATCTGGATGGAAGCGTTAATGAGGCGGCTGTTGCAAAATTGGAAGAAATTTTAGTGCCTTTGTTAGAAAAACAAACTGCATTGCTTAAAAGTGGACGAATTTTAGATGCGCAAAAAATTGAAGCAGAAATCAGTGACCTGCTTAAAGAAAGAGTGTCTGAGACCGTGAAAAAAATATTACCGGATAATGTTGATAAAGAAGGGCGTGATGCTCGTAAAATAGTGTCTTATGTATTGGCAACGTCGTTGGTTAATTACGTTAATAAAGATATTTATGATGGTGTTTCTCATGAAACGGATAAGGACGGCAATATTCGTCAACGTAGATTGGAGCCACAGGAAAAAACTTTTAAAGATTATTTGCAATATGTATTAAATCGTGCGGCAGAAGGAAAATTGCCGGAAGAAGAATATACAAAACGCTATAAAAAAATTGGTGATAAAGAGTTGCAAAGGCAGTTTGAAGAAAAGTTTAAGACAGATGAATTAATCAAACGTAATTTTAAAAATCCCAAAAAACGCAAAAAAGTGGCAAAGACAGTTGAGAAAATAGGTCGTCCACTG
>JAFTLF010000131.1 GCA_017452885.1 Alphaproteobacteria bacterium | reverse complement strand
TTGTACAACAGCATAAAAAACATCATACTTAGCGACATATGTTTGAATTATTTTCAAAGAAGCATCGGTAGAGCCATCATCAATGATTATGACTTCATAATCATTAAATGTTTGCCCTAAAACAGAATCCAAACATTCGGCAATATATTGTTCTGCATTAAAGCAAGGAATAATAACAGAAATTTCTGGCAGTGACTTCATCCCCTCTCCTCCTGCGGTTAAAAAACAAAAAAACCACCTGCATTGAGGTGGTCGGAGAGTTGACAAAGCATATTTAGTGAAATGCTCCCCTTTGGTCTTTAAAGCCGTAACTTCTGAACATACACCACGGGCTCCCCGACCATGGATATTGTCGGGGATATATTACCTGACGGAATATTTTTCTACGAATCCGCCAAGATTATCGACGTTATATCCAACGCCGCACTAAATAAGAGCTTGTCAAGGCTCCGCACCCCTTACAGGTACTCAGCAAAAATTTGCCGTGGGTTTAAGCTAGTGCTATATTGATATTATGTCAAGCTAAATTAAAAGTTGCATAACAGCGGTTGTTCTCGATTTGTTCTTTATATGTTTAAATATAGTTGACTATTTTATAACTTTGTTTTATTCGTATTTAAGTATTTAGTGAAATGCTCTTTATGGTTGATTGCTATATATAGGAAAGGCCGGACTTGACAACCGGCCTTTCTTCTTTTGATATTACTGTTAAATATCAGCAATAACTTGCAAGCTGACGATAGTATCCGGATCGGAAACTTCTCCGTTGCCACCGGTACCTTTTTTGATTGCATCAACATATTCCATACCTGATGTCACCTGCCCCCAAACCGTATACTGTCCGTCAAGCCAGCTACAATCGCCAAAACAGATGAAAAATTGGCTATCGCCGGAATTAATGTCCATGGCTCTGGCCATTGATACTGTTCCGCGCTTGTGCGGCATCTTATTAAATTCGGCCTTGAGTTTTTTGCCGGTGCCTCCGGTGCCGGTGCCATAAGGGCATCCAGTCTGTGCCATAAAGCCATCAATCACACGATGAAATTTTAAGCCGTTGTAAAACTCTGCACGCACCAATTCTTTAATGCGCTCAACGTGATTGGGAGCAACATCAGGAAACATCTCTATCACAACATCGCCGTCTTTAAGTTTGAGCAATAATGAATTTTCGGTATCTTTCACCTGATAATTGTGTTTGATTTTCTTTGAGCGAGTTTTGCTGACCGATAGTTTTTTTGTTTCTGCTGATTTAATGCTTTTGGTCTCACTTTTGGCCAGTTTGGGTGCATTTGATTTCTTTAACAATTTGGTTTCTTCCGTCATAGCAATCTCCTAAACAAAAATATTTAATTTATCCGTTATTTCTTATATAGGTATTGTTTTTCTATTTTGCACGTTTTTGTAAAACAAAATCGACTCGTTGTTCTGCAGTCAAACCTGAGGGATAAGTATTGTCAATTTCCTGCAGGCGATTTTTTAGGCCAATACCGTTGGCAATTTGAATGGCCAATCCGGGGCGAGCATTCAACTCCAACATCATCGGGCCACGGTTAGCATCCAAAACAATATCTGCTCCCAGATAACCAAGACCAGTCATCTCATAAGCCAAAGCGCCAATAATTAGATGTTCACGCCAAAACGGAACTTCAATTTTCATCAAATCGGCTCCGGTATCCGGCTGAACGGAAATCGGCACATCTCGACAGACTCCGTGCAGAGCTTTGCCTGTGGAAATATCCAACCCCACGCCGATTGCCCCTTGGTGCAAATTGGCTCGACCTCCCGACGCTTTGGTCGGCAAACGGGTCATTGCCATGGCCGGAAATCCTTTATAAACAATAACTCTCACATCCGGCACGCCTTGATAGCTGTAATCTTTGAAAATATTTGAAAAATGCACCAGTTCTTCGATAATGGCGGTATCATATTTGCCACCAAGAGAATACAAACCGCTCAAAATGTTGGATATGTGCTGATAAACTTCATTATAGCTCAGCTCTCTACCCGATGCCGTTACAAAGATTTCATCATGATAATCTTTGATAACCAAAACACCTTTACCACCACTTCCTTGCGCAGGTTTTATCACAAATTCGCTTCGCCCCTTGATAATATCTAAAATATTTTTGGCCTCGTGTTGATATTCAATTTTACCAATCAGCCCCGGAGTATTAATGCCGACTTTATTGGCCAATTCTTTAGTTTTTACTTTGTCATCAACCAATGGATAAAGACAGCGCTTATTGTATTTGGAAATAACATCAAAATTACGTCTGTTCATTCCCAAAACCCCCGCCGCAGCAAGTTCTTTAGGACAGGCAAAAGATTTCAACCACTTAAACATTATTTTTTCACCAACGGACGAAAACGCTTGAGTTCCATTAAGCGATAACCGGTGTATGTTCCTAGTAGCATAACTAAGAACAAGATAACCAAGTTCAGCTCATTAAAGGCAAACATAATGTGACGAATGTATTCATTACTGATAACAAAATAGGTTGCAATTGCCACAATCATACTGAAAAATATCTCTCGTCCGGCGTTTAAGGCTCCGTCTTCTTCCCATGTTATGGAAGCTCGCTCAATAATCCAAGCCATAATGATAATCGGGAAAAAGACAGCTGATTGAGCAATATTAAAATCAAATTTGTAACCGACAATTGTCAGTGATTGCATAATTAAGATTACAAAAATAACCACTGCAGAGATTCTCGGAACCAACAAAAGATTGAACTTTGACATCACAAAACGGATAGATAATCCGAGTGTCATGATAATGGCAAAACACAACATACCGGCGACAAATCCGGTCTTTACCAATGACATAGCCAACAACATCGGCGTAAATGTTCCCATGGTTTGTAGACCAACAACATTGCGCATAAGAACAATAATGAGAATCGCCAAAGGGAAAATTGACAGCCATTTCAAAGTGTTTTGCTGTGCTAACGGCAAATTATAAATTGAATATTCATAAAGCTGCTCTTGATCAGATATTTTTGCTCTTTTACCGGCAAGTTTCATCGATGATGTAATTGATTTCAACACAGAAAAACGAATTACAGAATTTTCTCCACCTTCAACATCGATCAAAGACTGACCTCCCCGTTGGAACAAAATAAAGTTATCGGGAAGACCTTTTTTGCCGGTTTTTATATCATAAATTTTCCACAAACCATCAATATAAGCTTCTATCATCAGATCCGGTGTAAGTGACTTTTTGCTTTCTTGCAGACGGAAACCGCGAGCTGTTCGTGACGGTATTTTTTTGATAGCTAATAAATCGGTGATAATTTCCACCATAATCTGTTGATTGAGCTTTACCGGAAGATAAGATTGTACGGCCGGCTGCAAAGGCTCTTCATTTAATAAACGAATAATCTGGCTGACTGTATCGCCTTCTTGTTTTTGTGCTAATTGCAAAAGCTGTTTGGCAGCAGCCATTTTTTGTTCATCAAAAACAGGAGCTTGCGGCTCTTCCGGAGCTGACGCTCTGACTTTTCCACGTGTATCAATATTGTCAAAAAGTTGTATTTTATAGTAAATATTTTGCGGTTCGCTTTTGGCTTCACTTGATAAAATCAAACGTGAAGATGCTTTATTTTTGCGAATACGATACCCTTCGGCAATGACATTTTCTTCCAGAATCTTGAAGGCATCATTATCTCGCGGTGTGGTGAGAGAAACTTTTATAGGTTCTCCGGTCGGGTCAAAAGAAATATGTGCCTCAATACTCCAAACATCGGCATTTTGCCGTGGTGCGAAGTGAAACCCCCAATATTCAACTTTGTAGTAAATGCAATATACGGCATAAGCTATTGATAACAAGAGAAAAATCGAAAGTATTTTCCGAACAGAGAAAATTTGTTTTAGCATATTAAAAAAGTCCTTAGCGCAAAGTATGTTCAAGTGACGGATCAACAATAAAACGTCCGCTAAGGACATTGCGACCGATTAATCCCTGATATTCAAACTTGGAGCGATCGGCTAATGTAAATTCGGCGTTAATAAGTTCTCCACCGATTTTTATATCCATATTAACAGAAACTCGTTGTTCATTTCCTTCAATACGGCGAATTGAAACTTTACGTTGCACTCTTTTTTCAAAATGAGTGCCGTTAATATCAAAGGCAACCCATTTTTCACCATCACGTTCAAACGTACGCATATTGGTAACACCAACAGAAGATGTTTCGGCTCCGGTATCAATACGAGCGGCTAACGGGGCTTTTATAGGTAGAAAATAAACCGGTTCAATACCGCCAATAACTTCAAGAGCCGAGTTGTTTGATCTGACCTCTACGGCAGGAACAATCGGCGGGCGAACATTATTTTGACAGGCAGAAACCATAAGGCAGATACCTCCGCACAAAGAAATAAACAATTTTTTATTCATTATAAAATCAACTTACTAAGTGGTTAAAATCTGCTTTAATTATGTTTAAAATGAAATATTTGTAAAGTTAAATTTAAAAGTTAATCATTTATTGAATTTGCGATTCTTGTGTGATAAAATTTTGGACAAAAGAATCGGGAGAAAAAGATGAGTCAAAATTTAATTGAAAAAATTCAGGAAGTATGGAACGTTGTTCAAAAAGATCGCAATGTTCGCAATATTGTAAAAAGCTGGAAAAAAATAAGAAAAACCGACCAATATCGGGTAGTATCCGCTGTTGCCAAAAGTATTTTGGAAGATTTAGAACAAAGTAGCAAAAAAATATTAAACAAAGGCAGATATGCTCTTATAGCTATCGCGTCTTTCATCAGCGGTCCAAGCTCAGCAATATCGGGAAATGCAACTCCGCACTCTAATGAAAATAATATCTCTACTAATACAGTTAAAGAAACTCATTTATCACCGATTATGAAACAACTTCAAGAAGTTCATTCTGAAGAAACTCTTACCCAAATATGCAATCAACTGCTAAGCAATGATACTCTTTACAATAAAATGTGCGCCGAAAGATCTGAATTGCTCGGCAACGAAATTTTGCGTGTCGCTCATGAAATTCAATCTGAAATTGGCGGAAACAAAGGACAAATCCGTAGTCGAATTTTGAAAAAACGTTGGGGAAGAGATGTTCCCGTCGGATTGCATTGTCTGCGTAGCGCTCTGGAAGTGACAACTGAAGCAGCCCAAAATATTGAAGCTCCTGAGTTTATTGATTCTTTCATTCAAAAAATACGTGATTATAATCCAAACGGATATTATGGATTTCATGATGTATTTTATAAACACCCTAATTATAAAAAATCGACCAGAACCCATACCTTACCACAAATTATAGCAGAAGAAACAAAAGACAACCCACATGATGTTATTCTTATTGCTCATAGAAGTTATGGAAATCGTACCGGTTCCGGCTATCACATGGTATTGTGTTTTGATGACACGGTTATCAGTTTTAACAATGAAAGTATTCAACCTGTTGATGAATATTTTCGGACTAAAAGTTATAATCAAGGAGATTTGATTAATATCAGCAGAACCGTGCGTGAAGACGGCCGCGAAGAAATAATAAAAAACATGACTCAACAGATTATTCAAGATATTCATTCCGGTAATACGGAAAGAATAGATACTCTTTTGGCTGATTATATGGGGAACAAAGAGATTCCGCTTAAAGACAGAATTATTGTCGGGAGTATTATGCAAAATCATTTGCCGATTATAAGCGAACAGCCAACGATAACCAAAAATCTTGAAAAATTGCGTAATGTACGAGCCAAGATGCCAAGACCAACGGAAATATCAAAAAATAATAAAAATTCTTTGCCTGACAAAAAAATCGGAAATAATAATTTAGCAACTAATTTTACTGTCGGCGGCAGAAAACGACAAAATAATACTTCTCATTCTTAGAAGAAAAGGGCTGCTCGTAAACTAACCACTGTTGCGTGATCGGATTTTGGGTTTTGCGCCGGATTAAAGTAAAACTGAATATCCGGTGTAATGGTCATCCATTTGGATATTCCCCAAGACCAATAAGTTTCCAAAACCGTTTCCGCATCATGAGCAAGTGCGTTTCCAACCGCATTTTCGTTAATTTTGTTATATGCTCCGGCAAAACCGATTTGATCAAGACTGTTGCGATTAAACGGATTGTTTATTGCCATACCAAGCACCCATGACTGTTCAATTTCGGCTTGGGAGCCGGAAACACCATTGATACGTCCGAATAATGAAAACTTGTCGCCAAAATCCTGACTAAAGTTTATAGACCAACCATTGGTTGTTTGAGGTTCTTTTTTGACGTTGGGCTGATTATAAAACAAAATTGAATATTGTCCGGCACCAAGGTTGCGAATATTCGGAGTATAAGATAAAGAAGCAAATGTTGTATAGTGCTTTTCATCCAGATGCGAAGTGGAAATACTCTCCCCTGTTATATTGGTGGCATCTTGCGCACCAAAGCTTAAATTCCACTTTGAATTGGGGGTAATCGAAACATAACCACCTAATGAAGCTGTCGGATAAGTTGAGGAAGCATTTTGAGACATTGCATAATTCAAAAAATACTGTTGTTGATTTGACAGATAAGTTGTGCCGTCAAAATTATAAATCGGATACTGACCCAAAGAGAAACTTAACCAATTCCATTTTCCCGGTAGTTGATATGTATAGTACAATTCATCAAAGGTATTAGATGCTGTCGTATAATCGTTAATTCCGGTTACGGTACCAATACGATTATTAATATCTTGTCCGGTTGCTCCACTGTATTGGACAATATTATAGGCTGCGGTTAAAGTACCGGTTCCGTATTCGTTATTAAAATTTTGCCATGTAATTGAAGGATATATCATGCCCTGAAACGCGGTCTTTTTGCCGTTGGGAGCGCCATATTGCGGCATAAAAGAAACATCTACCGCAAAACCCAAACCATATTCTTTTTGCAAATAATCTTTAAAATCGGCATAACCTTGCATAATGTTATCGGCATCATTATCCAGGCGACGTATTATTGAGGCAGCCACACGCTGTTTGGCGCTTTTGGACTGATTGGCCTGAGATTGTGCATTTGCTATTTCTTGTGCTGCAATATCCGTTGCTAAAACAGATGACCCCAATAACACCAACAATCCTAACTTATAAAACTTATTCCGCATATTATATCCTTTCTGTTTTAGTGATTTAGAAAAGTATATATATACGGAAATACGTATTTAAAGATTTGTCGAATTATTATTTGCCATTGTCACATTTGCGACAGTGCAGATTGTTGTTTTGCGTAATCATTTTAGTACCGGCACTGCAAGACGATATGCGAGTAGAGTATCCTGCCCGACATGGTGTTCCGATACATCTTTTGCATTGGCGATTATCGCTTTGAACAGATACGGTTTGTCCGTCTTTGCATGATGTTGATGTACTATATCCGTAAGCACATGCCGTTCCCGAACATTTCTGACAAAGAGGGTTATTTTCTTGTTTTAACACAATCTGCCCTGTCAAACAAACAGCGTTTAATCTATATCCGTTTTGGCAAGAAGCTCCTTCACAATAAACACATTGCGGATTGTCCGCTTGGGTTTGCTGTTTTTGTCCTGCCCGACAAACTGTATAGGTATGATATTGATTGCGACAAGGCACACCTTCACATTTGAAACAACCTGATTGTGTCGGATGATTGCTGACACGAGTTCCGTCCGGACAATCATTAACAAAAGTATAAGGGGACGGACAAGTTATTTTTTCGCATTTTTTGCAAACCGGCAAATTTTTTTGTTCAACCAACCGATGATCTTCTCGACAAACAGATGTAGTGGTTGAATATCCCTCTGCACATTCGGGCTTGCATTGATTGTTTAAGAGTTGATAGCCTTCCTGTTTGCAACCGGAAATTTTATAATAATTGCCATGCTTGCATTTAGCATAATTAAATATTTTATGGTCAAACTCAGCACGCGAAGATAACGGATATTCTCGGCTGTCACACAAACAGTCTGTATCATTACCATAAGTACAAGAACAAGTATTACTTCCGGCATCAGGTATAAATCCTTTTTTGCAACGCACGGCATAATAAATATTGGACAATGATTTGGTTTTACAAGTATCTCCTGAGATTTCGGTACCACGAGGTAAGTTATTCAGAGGAAAATAACGACTCGAATTACAAGTACAATCGGCCGCTGTTCCATAAGCACAACGGCAATTTTTATAACATGTTATATCAGGAAAAGGATGAACCTCGTTACAATCTTGGTTATCCGGAACAGAGCTAAAATAACCAACAAATTTTTCACAGCGTTTGTTAGGCAATTTATAGGCATTTCCGCTTTCTGTTCGTCCGTTATTTCCGGCAGCAATTGAAGTATAATCACCTGGAGCATCTACAATACTGACAACTTTGGCCATTGCCGGACAACACAAAGCTGCCGTAAAAAAATAAATACTAGCCCAATAAGCCGCGCGAGAGGACATACAACACTTCCTTTGCTGAAAAAATATTGCCTGTATTTTGGACGTAATACCCTCAAAAGTCAACTTCAATAAATAAAATATCTAGACAAATAATTTTTGCGTATTGACTTTTGTCTAAAATAGTCTATCTTATAGATATTAATAAATCCTATTGTATCACATTAATTAATTTCAAATTATGGTAACAAATGTAATGTTAGCCTCTTGGGATGAAACATCTCAAACTGTGATGAAAGAAATGTTGGAACATTTTCCGAATCTGAAAGAACTGTACCGTATCGGTGAAGGTGTGCTGTGTCAACTGGAACATCCGAAACCCAAGTATCAACTCGGTTTTGTTTTTCCTTTGGAAGACAATATTACCGGAAAAAAAGAAACAATCATCTACTATCCGGTTAAGAACTCTTTCGTTCATCACTTCAACGAAGTAAAAGGTAAGCCTATTACCGAAACAACTCCTTTCATCCGCACCAAACGCGGCAATATGAAAATCACGGAGTTTAACGACGGAAAGTTTGGCGTATCATTCACTCTTGTGAGATAAAGCAAATAATTAATTTATAAACCCAAGAAAAATGGCTAAAAAGAAAAGTTCTCTCAATACGCCCGAAAATATGACGGTGTATATGAGCAAGGTTCTTGCCCGCGACCTTAAAAACTATGCGGGATTTTGCAATGCTGTGTTAAGCACAATCGACTATGTTGTCGGTCCGGTTTGGGCAATGCAGTTGTATAACGGAAAGGTTACCCATTGGGCAATCCTTGAAGAGGTTGGTCGTTTGATTTATATCTACACCGGTAACCTCAAGCCGTCGCCGATCATTCCTCAGGATCAGTTCTATGAAAGAACTGTCAACCGCAAAGGAAATAAGATTCGGCAAGTTGCAACAATAGAATATAACCAACGTATGGAAGCCTGCATCCGTTGGAAAGACGAAGAGTAAGGCAAGCTAAAAAAAATGAAAATCCCCAAGCAACCTTTGTTGCAAGGGGATTTTCCTGTTTAAACAGATATATTCTTAGCTAAAATTATTTATCATCAAGATAATCATCATCGTCATCATCGGTACTGAATATAATTTTCCACAATGGTTTGCGATACATCCAGACATTGAAAACACCCAAAACAACAGCCACCATACCAAACAAAAACAAAATATAATACCAATTGAGTTGATTGGCATCCATCATAACATCTTGTCGGCTGAGCCTTACAAATCCTAAGGCAACGGAAGTGACAACAAAAGCAAAGATAAAAGACAATGTCCATATTTTACGCAACATATTTTCGGAGAGGATAAACGAAGTGACAATATACAAAAGCAGAAAAGCAAAAAATAAATATATTTCCATGAGTATTTTCCTTATTTCAGTTAACTGATGACTGATATAAGAAGCTTTGCAATAAAAACAAGAGCGCCGGCTTTCTGATAAATCAGAAAAATCCGGCACTCCTTAATTTTATTCCTTACATGCGCAAAGCAGAAGTCCACAAAGGACACTACCTGCATAGTAAGAAAAAACTACCAAAATCGCTCCGAACACGATGGCTGAAACCAAGTTATTGGCCTCAAGCATCATGCTATTCACCCACCATATAACACCTTTGTAGATGCCAATCATGATGAAGATGAATAAAATGGGCTTCCAGATGCTACCAAAGTTCTTAACGAACGAGATTGGCAAATACAAACCTCTAATCAGTACCCAAAGGATGACAAAAAGAGGAACGTATACGCAACCGGGGTAGGAATCTCCAAGCTCACCCAGAATGAGATAAGCGACAAAGAAAACTCCTATAATGGCAGCAAGCATAAGAAGCTCAC
>JAFTLF010000130.1 GCA_017452885.1 Alphaproteobacteria bacterium | reverse complement strand
TTTTGCTTTGTTTACCTCAGGTTCTGCTTCTTGTTCTGACATTTCTGTTTTTTCTTCAGACTCTACATCAGATTCTTTCAGTTCTCCGTCTTCCGTTGTTTCATCAACAATTTCCTCTTCTTGTCCCGGAATTTTATCTTTTACTTCATCAAGCTTCGCCTCTGCAACATCTTTGAGAGCCTCCGCCCCTTCTTTAATATCATTTATACCGTCTTTTACTTCATCGACCTTATTTTTTATATCTTCATACTGTTGTTTGGCTTTATCAATCTCGCCTTTTACTTCATCAACTTTTGATTTAACTTCATCAATCTTTGCCTTAGCTTTTTGATATTGTGCTTTTATCTTGTCGGCTTTTGCTTTTAACTTATCTTTCTCAGCCTTAATTGCAGCTACTTTTTCTTTGGTTTTAGCGGCTTTTTTTTCCAGCTTTTCGACTCTGGCTTGATATTTATCTGCTTTTTCTTTTATACGTTGAGCCTTTTCTGTAGCCTTTTGAATCTTTTTTGCATCACCGGGAATACCTATTTTAACATTCATATATTCACTAACTTGCGATGTAATATCTTCTTGCACTTGGCCGACTTGTTCGACATATTCAGTTCCTTTATCAATCAGATTTACCGCATAATCGGTAATAGCGGCAGCCTCTTTAACATCCCCGCAAAAAAATACAAAAAATAACAATGACCAAACAAAACGTTTAAACATTATTACCTCCCGTTTCGGCAGGAGCTTCATCAAATTTTTCCTCTCCATTATCTTTCATTTCTTCGGATATTTGACGATTGGCAATATTATTAAAGAAAATCTCTATGGAATCCAACACAATCATAGATGAATAAACATCCATTATTCCTATAATGCCCTTGGCATTACTCGCCGTAATTTTACCTTCTTGTTCTTTTTTGCCATGTTTATCGGTTTTGAGATCGGAATTGCCGTTTTCATCACCTTTGTCAACAAAATCACCGGCATCAGCTTTATATTTTACAGCAAGCTCATAATAAGTCTTGCTACACTCATGAAGTATCTTATCACGAGTTTCCGTAACACTGATTTTATGTATTTGGCTACCATACATATCGGAAGCTATTTTATCCAAACATTCCTTAATTTTATCCTTATCTTTACCATCCGAAGAACTAATACCACAACGCATTGCCATGGTTTTACTGCAAATAACCGCCACACCATCAGCTCCTGTACCGCTATCTTGCTCAGCACAGAGATCCTTAGCACCTATTAAAAAGATGCTTAATAAAAAAGCAATTATAGCTATTTTATTCTTCATCTTCTTTTTCCTCTGGTTTAAATTTATAATCTCCATAATTAGAATACGCCGTGAGTGCCAATTTGGAACTATACAATTGCATGAGGTCGTTTAATTGTTCATTGACAACTTTATTAAATTCAACAAGATTAGCTAAGGCATCTTGCTCTATATTTTCGGAAGCCTCGGCAATCGGAGCAACTTTATTATCATAAAATGTTTCTGCTTTATTGGCAGCGCGATAACTTTCTGCAATCATAGCCGCAGCAATTTCTAATTTACCTTTACGATAAGCCTTTGGGGCATCGCGTCCCGAATAAGCCTGTGCTTTGGCACTTTCTGCATTGATACTCAAAAGACATTCGTCAATCGCCCCTTTTTCCTTGGCTTTTGAAGAACTCAATCCGCAATACATGCAGGTCGCCTTCGGAAAAATACGTGTATTGTTAACATCACTACAATCATCCGGCAATTCTAACGCAAACGCAAAACCTACCGGAATAATATTATTTATCCGCCAGCCTCCCTCAAGAGAAGATGTAGTAAAGCTTCGACGCAAACTTTTTCTTTGAGTATTGCCTGTTTTTTTATTTGCTGTAGCTTGCAAAGCTTTTAACTTTGCTTCATCGCTAGCTTTCAATTGATTATTAAATTCTTCATTATTGATATGCTTTGGAGCTTGATTAATTTTAGCCTCATCAAGTTTTTTCAATTCTGCCTGCAAATCATTTTTGTTTGGAGAGTTATTTCTTTCAGAATTATCAGCTTTATCTTCTTCAACATTGTTTTTTACTGCTGATTTGATGCTATTTTTATCCAGTTTAACGGCATCAAATTGAGCTTTATTAACTTCACGCGGTTTGGCTGTTAATTCCTCGGATTTTAGTTCCGGCTGATTGGTATTTTTTGCAACAACATCACTTTGTACTTCAGCCTTGGCAGTAATATCTGCTACAATTGCTTGTGGCGCAACTTTTTTCAAATCCGCTTCCCCGACAGAAAGTTGGGCAGCACCCATAATCGGAGCATTTTCCATTGTCGCATTGACGGCCGGAGCAGCCATTGATATTGCCTCAACAGATGCCGCATTAATATTCGCCGTTGCAGAAACAGCCCCTGTCACGCTATTAAAAGGACGACGAGATGACGCAACTTTAGCAGCTACAGACCCAATCTTCGAAACAGCTTGAGCATTTGCGGCAATGCGAGGTGTCGGATTATCCAAAGTTACGGCCGTAGCATTATCCGACGCTTCAGAAATGCTTGCGGGAACACTTTCCTCAACAACATAGTCATCTCCACCATTTTCGATACCGAGTTTGCTGCTTACTTTATCTTTGGCCATTTCTGCCATACCTTTGGCCGCCGCCGCAGTATCTTTGGCTGTCTGGACAGTATCTTTGGCTGTCTGAATAGCCCCCTCAGCCTGCGCTTTTAGCTCTTTAGCTTTGGCAATACCCTCATCCAGCTGAGCTTTATATTTTTCGTACTCTTTTTTATATTCTTCAACCTTTTCTTTATACTCTTTAACTTTGGCCATTTTCACTTCTATTTTTTTCTTATTTTCCAAAACATATTCGGAAACGGCTTTTTTGGCTGTACCAATAGCGGCACTGGTCTTTTTGGCTGTATTCATTGTACTGACAACTACTTTACTTTCTTTGATATTAGTGAGCCAGTTTTTAATTGTACTTTTGGTGTTTTGACTATCGGTCACCGGCACTTGCGCGTTGGCAAGCCCGCAAAATAAAAAGGCTATAATTAACAAAGCCGAACCTATTTTTATCCGTGACTTTTTATTCATTATAGACCTCCTGTACATTAGTGCCTGTATATCTTTTATCATAACACAGTTTCTCAAGCAAATAAACGTTTTCAGACCCTGCGTCTAAAGATTTAAATATTTTGTAACAAAATTATCTTCGCCATATTCTCTGATAAGTTCTTCAACCAAAAGCACATTTTTGCGACCGGAATTATACAGCCGTAAATATGGCCCTAAACCACTCAAATCAACATCAAGAATAACCGATTCACCGGTTGCCGGTCTTGACAACAATATCGCATACGGAAAATCGCGATAACTCTTACCGAAGATAAAATCGGTTTCGGCATTGGTTAAATTCCAATTGGTATAATCCTCGGGCATGGCTTGCGGATTGCGGAAAAAGATGACTGTTTGACACTGACCGCGAATAACCTCACCAACACCAAGCTTATCAATAATATTAGGCTGTTGGAAAGCACAAAGATAGGCCTGACGTTTTTTACGTCCCTCTTGCAAACCAATGGCAAAATAATCACGGAACATCGGGTGTTTGAGCATTGGCGCGGTTTCATCAATCATGATTAACGACGGAACACCGGTTTCGCCGGTTTCGGATTGAATACGGTGCATAATATAACTGATTACTGCCGGAGCAAGAGTTTCATCCTCAAAAATATGTGTAAAGTCAAAAGCCATGAAACGCTTAGATTTCAAATCCAAACTATCCGTATCGGCATTAAAAATATTGCCGTATTGATCAGGATTGACCCATTTGAACAATTCACGACGCATATTGCCGGTTGGAGAAAAACAACTTTTATAAAGATTAGTCATGCGACGCTCTTCCGGACGCAAATAATCAAACGCAGTAGTTACTGCTCGAGCAATCTCTTTTTCAGATACTGCATCATCGACCAAAGTAATGGCTCGCATCCAACGACGCAGAAAAGCTCTGTTATTAACATTATTATCACAGTCAAAAGGATTTAACGATACGTTTTTCTCATCCCCCTCAAAACCTACATATGCACCACCAATAGCACGAGTAAAAATTTCAGCACCGCGGTGACGGTCAAAAAAGAACACCTTCAAATCCGGATGACGCATTGCCTGTCCTGCCAAAAATGTCAGCAATGTGGTTTTACCTTGACCGGTCGGACCAATAATACAACAGTGAGCCACAGCCGAATCTTCGGATGAAACGTGAAACTGGAATTGATAAGCCGATCCTGAAGTCGTACGGAAAATACTGATGGCTCCGCGCCCCCAGTCACTTTTACCAAAACCTTCCGATGGTTTTTCAAACGAAATAGCTGTTGCCACAACACGCGACAAATAACGATACGTGCGAGGCAAAGTATCATAAGTGGGAAACTGGTTGAAAAATGTGGCTTGAGCAACCCAACCTTCACGCACTGGTGTAACGCCAAACAAACGGCAAATACGCTGAACTTCGCTTTCTCCAAAATCAATTTCCTCAATACTCTCGCCTCGCAGAATCACCGCCATAGCATATTCTGTCAAAGACTGGTGATTAGTATCACTATCTTCAATTGAAGCAAGAACTTCACTATATTGATCAATTACATCACCGGAAAAACTGGTCATGGTTGCCATGCGCTGTTGTTGCATCAATAATGCTCTGGCATGCGGCTTAAAAATCGGGCGCACATTATGCAAAAGTGTTAACTCACAATCAATCGCCAACAACGAGGCAACCATTCCTTCATCCATATAATCACCAGATGAACGTATCCCCATAACAACTTCAAAACACTCTTTGTCACCAGAAAAGAATTTGATAACACCATTTTCACCGGTAAAGTGAATATGATCAGCTGTCAAGAGCTGATTCATGTGCGCACCTTGAGCCCCATTAACCTTAGGCACCGGCTTAGAAATTGGGCTACAAATACGAGCATATACAGACAACGGACTATCTGCCGCATCGCTACCCTCGCCTTCATATAAAGCGGTAACTCCGTATTCATTCAAAGTGGCAATCAACGCCTGTGAAGCATAATTTAAGTCTTTGAGATTTTCTTCTCTGTCCGCTACGCTCAATACAATATAGTGTGAGTTTTTATAAACACGATCAAGATTGTCGGCCCATCTTTCGGAAATAGTTTCAAGCAACTGATTATTGAACTCACCTTTTTCTTGTTCCATTGCTATACGTTCGCGCAAAGTAATGACACGACAAACAACCTGCAAATCAGACATACCATCAATCCATGCCTTGCGAGATTCCTGCATGGACATAACTTTTTCATCCGTTACAAAAGCGAGATCTATTCCCTCAACTTTGAATACTCGAGCCAATGAGCCGTTATAACAACGAATTGTCATGCCGTCAGAAAGCAACTTATCAAACGGCAAAAAGTCTGACACACGAGACTCTCTCGGCTGCGGCAAAACATAGTAACCGAGCTTGGTAACCCAAAAACCGGCAAACGCCGCTGCCGAAATAAAACCGATGACAGCAACCAAAACTTCCGGACCGGACAATCCCTGCACAAAAGTGCTAAAAAAATCAAAATCAGGGTGCAAATTTATTCCCCTTTACTTTATAGAGGTTAACAGATGTTTTGGCAGTCTGACCGTATGCTTGTATCATTGCCGATATATGCGGCTCTTTGGCTCCGATAGCAACACAAACAACATGACCGATTACCAAACTAATCATAAAAAACAGCGGGTTAACATCAAGAGTTCCCAAAAACATAAACATTATCGGAAACTGAACACCCATGTTGAGCATGGTGGGTAAAAACGGACCCCACAATATTTTTGGCGGATTAGCCACTGCTTTTAAGATAACTTCTCGCATTTTTTCAATTCTCAACATCTACGATTTTTATATGATACATCAGTGATTTATTTATGCAATGCTTATGCTCATTTATCCATTGATTTTATGCACAAATACGAATCGACATGAGTATCCTACTTATTGTATAGGGTAGCTTTTTTTTATGAATAATGAGTTAATTTATAATTGGTTGTTCGGTAAGATCTGCTTAACACAACCTTTTTACCCGAACTCACAACAAACGAAAGGCGATTTAATATGATAAAGAACTCGCCCACTCTGTCGCTCTCGGACTTGCCCCGAATATCCAAGAAAAACATGATACCTTATTACTTTGGATTCTCGGGTCAGGCACTCCGTGCCGCCCGAGAATGATACAAAGAAAAAAGCCCGAAAATGACGACAATGAGTGCGTGGCACATGACCGCAAGAAAAAATTTGAAAAGCACAAAAAAACGCCGCTTATTCAAGCGACGTTTTTTTAATATACAAAGCG
>JAFTLF010000129.1 GCA_017452885.1 Alphaproteobacteria bacterium | reverse complement strand
GGTATTCTCGCCGATTTCTTTGGCCAGAGTCATCTGAGCTTCTACAGATGCAAGCTGCATCTTCTTTTCAGCTTCTGCCTTAGCATCACCTTCCAACTTGATACCTTCGGAATTCTTGGTTGCTGTAATCAGCTTACCGTCGGCAATCTTAGTTGTCTGGATCAGCTCAGCTTCAGCATCAAGCTCGCGCTTTCTTTTGTCAGCTTCTGCTTCAATGATGGCTTTTTCCTTGTCGATTTCAGCTTGCTTAACTTTTTCGACTTTGGTAACTTCCATCTCACGCTCTTTGGTTATCTTGGCTTGCTCTTTGACAGCCTGTGCAGACATCTCATCAGCAATACCGACTTCCTTGGCAACCTCAGCTTTGCGCAATCCGACTTCCTTTTCTTTGTCCTGTTCTTGGAGGGCTATTTCGCGCTCAGCAAGAATCTCCGCCTCACGAGCCTTTCGGTTGTTCGCCGCGACAGTAATTCTCGAATCACTCTCGATTTCGGACTTCTTCTTGGCCATGATATTGGCAATAACTTTCTCACCCTTAGCGTCGCGAACGTCCATCAATTCGATGTTCTTCACGGTTTCAACGCCCCAAGATTTAAGCTCCTCTTTCACCTCTTCGGTAAACTGTTGGCCGTATTTAGAGCGTTCGCCCATTATCTCGTTCAGAAGATCCTTTGCGAGGATAGAACGAACAGCGCCTTGTACGATGCTTAAGAGTTGTTTTTTAAGCTCGTCGATACGGTGGATACGCATGGCGGCTACTTCGTAGTTTGAAATTCGGAAGAAGCTTTGAATATCGACTTCAAACGGAACACGATCCTTATCAAAGGCCTCGTAATTGTTGATGTCGATACCGAATACTTCCAGCGGCATGATTGTTACCGAAACGCCCAAGCCGGGAATCCAAATCGGAAATTCGTAGTAGCTGTTACGCGCGTTCTTGTTCTCGGCATTTTCATCCGGAGCTCCGTAGACAATGGTCTTACGACCACGGCGAACGATATGAACTTCATTGGTTGAAACGACACGTCTGCGAGAAAGAACCCAACAGAAAATAGCAAAAAAGATGACAGCTACGCCAATAGTGGCAGAAAGAATAAATGTACTCATAACTTTTAAAATTTTTAGGATTTATAAATGTTAATTAATTAATTTTCTTTTAACTATGGCGCGAAGCATTTGCCTCTAGATTTATAATCCAGCCATAATAATTTTCTCCAATGAAGAAAATATACCATAAATCACAGGGCGCAACAATATGTTTTTTTGTCAAAAAACATATTTTTTTGTCTTGACTTTTTATAACATTATGAAAATAAAGAATATTTTTTTGCTGAACAAAGAAAAAATCCTTTTGCAAGAACAAAAGAAAACAATAAAAAAGGCTGAAATTTAGAAAAATTAATGTTTGTTTTGCTTAAATATTTCTTTTATTGCTCGTTTAGCAGATAAAAATGCACTTTCCATGCAACAGGGATAATTTTGCATGGTCCAATCTCCGGCAATAAACAAATTTTGATATTTTCCCTGAGCCGATGTCGGTCGTAAGTTATTGGTTGTTTCATCTTGAGCAATGGTTGCATGTTTGTGACAGCATACTTTGAACGCCGGAACAAAAGCTGAGTTAACGCCGCGCAACTTGTCAATTTCTTTCCATATTCGTCTGGCCAGTTCTTGCAAGTCGGTTTTATTATCGTTAATAGCCGAAATTGTTACGGCCAAGATGTTGTGATTGACAAAAATCCAATCGGCCAATCCATTTATAACCCCGACAAACGAAGCTGCTTTGGGCAAGTTTATTTTCTGTGATGTTTGATAAAATATATTGATAATAGGATTATGTGGTAATTCTTGTTCATTAAGCAACTTGGCATAATTACGATTATCCAAAGCTACAATAACCACATCATCAGGACCTATTTCTACTACTTTTTTACCAAAGTTAAGTTGGGCGACTTTGCCGAATTGTGTGTCAATTTTAAGCAGTTTGTGGTTTAATAAGAGTTCATCAATCGAACCCAAGAAAAAATTGCTAAATTTTTGTGATAAATCTTGTTTGGAAAAATAAAGTCGACGTTTTTTACGTGTCCACGGAAAGGTCAAAAATAAAATTTTGCGCAAAATATTTTGTGCAATAAGCGAAGGTTGTGTATTACATATTGATTTGAATATATGAGCTAAAAAACGCTGATGTTGATCTGATAATTTGTCTTCTTCCACATCCCAAAAATATACATAATTTTCCCACTCTTTTTCGTGAACAAATTTTGCCATATTTTTGTTGGCACCAATAATTGCATGGGTTGCATTATCCAATCTGGTATTTAAATCTTTATCTTCATAAGAATAAGCTCGCCCGCCGATTCTATCAGACGCTTCGTAAACAACCGTGCGGATGTTTTTATTTTTTTGTTTTATAAAATAAGAACAAGCCAATCCGGCAATTCCGGCTCCGATAATATGATATGTCGGAGTGGCAGCATTCATTGATTTATTTTCCAAAGAAGGCTTTTAGAGCCAAACACAATTTTGACGGTTTGCTGATATGAGGTTTGGGAGAAATAATTTCCCAACCGCGATTTTGCATAATATCAAAATAGCGTTTGTAAATATAGGCAATGGCTTTGACAGGTTTTGCTGCTTTAGCATCCAAATTCTTCATTATTCCAAATGCTTTTTCATAATTTTGCGCAGCAACTTGAGCCAATTCTTCACGTGCAATCGCCAGATTTTTATCTACCACCACATTAAGCGGATCTGTGCTGTCAATACCCGCTTTTTTCAAAAATTCTTCCGGTATATACAAACGTTGAGCCATCGCATCTTCTTTAACATCGCGTAAGATGTTGGTAATTTGCAATGCGGCTCCCAAAGAAGAAGACAATTCTTCAATTATTTTTTCATCAGTGCAACCGAAAATGCGCAATGACAAACTACCCGGAACACCGGCAACACCACGACAATATTCATTCAGTTTTTGCAAGCTAGGAGCTTGTATCGGGTTGGGCAAATCCATAGAAATACTGTTCATCATGCGGATAAATTCTTCTTTAGG
>JAFTLF010000128.1 GCA_017452885.1 Alphaproteobacteria bacterium | reverse complement strand
TTCTCAATTTTATCCGGCAGAGAATTATCACCAAAAATATTTAGAACGCAGAGGACAATACAATTGTTCTCACAATCAATCGCAAATTCATACTAACGAAATAGAACTTCAAAATAAATTATCTCCTATACAATACCAAGTTCTCCGCCAAAAAGCCACCGAACCTCCGTTTAGCGGCAAACATCTTCATACAACTGCTGACGGAACATTTACCTGTGCCGCCTGCGGCAATCGTATTTTTGAAAGCAATGCCAAATTTGACTCTGGTTGTGGTTGGCCAAGTTTTGATAAAACAATCCCCGGAAGCACACAACTTACTCCCGATTTTAGTCACGGTTTACATCGTACAGAAGTAAGTTGTGCACGCTGCGGTTCACACCTTGGTCATCTGTTTAATGACGGCCCCACCGACACGAGAATGCGCTTTTGCATCAATTCTGCCGCGATGAATTTCAATGAAGAACCAATATCATCCACACATTAATATTAAATACAATTGCATTACTCTCCATAAAAAGCTATACTGAAAGAAGTTGCTGAACTTTATCGGAGGGTCAGACAATGAAAAAAAATACTCATATCTTTTATTACAGCCGTAAGAAATTAGGTCTATACCTTCTTTTCAACATTGTTCTTTTGACATTGGCAGTTTTATTCACGCTAACAATTTTTCCCGACTACCCTGCAGTTTATTATTTTGCTATTGGTAGCTGTTTTGTTTCGTTATCAAGTGCTTTGCTTGTCTTTTTAGTACCTATGCGCCTTGCGACTATTACTCCGTTAACAATAAAAATTGATCGTGCCGAACCTCTTAATTGGTCTGATATTAACAAGATAAATAAAATAAAAATAGGCAAAGGAATATTTGCCAAAACCATCCTGAGATTGGAAACAGGCAATCTTTATAGTTATCATCTGAACCTAATCCAAAAAATTACTAAAAATAGTGAATTTGGAGCCTTTTCCATTCCACTATATGCCATGTCTGCTGATGCGGCTCGTGATATTGAAAGAGTTATCCGCAAATATCAAGCTACCGACAAAAAAATACGCCGCCAAACACATTGATTTTGTAGCCTAAAAAACCGGAATTAATAATTCCGGTTTTTAATATTTAATCAGCTAAAAATTTCTTTATTTTATCCAATTGTGTCATTGCATCATGCCTTCCCAATTCATACATTTCCTTCACTCGATTCAAATCTTGCTCCATTTTAGCAACTTTTATAAACCGACTTGGACGCAGAACCAACGCTTGTCCTGCTTTTTCTCTTTGAGCCACATAATCCAATTCATCATTATACATATTATGGCGTTTATATATAGCTTCCACAAAGCGAGGATATTTGCGATAAACCAATGCCGACAACCAAGCCAACGGGTTAGGCTTTTTTCGATAACCTTTAGGTCTTGTCAAGATTACGATGTTTTTTTCATACCCCATACTTTCAAAAGCCTTCAATGGAATACTGTCTGTAATACCTCCGTCCAAAAGCTTTTTGCTATCAACCTCAACAATTTTAGACACCAACGGCAGTGATGCTGAAGCTCGCAGATAATCAATCTCTGCAAACATATCGCGGCATAAAATATATTCTGCTTTTCCGCTATCCAGATTTGAACAAGTCACATAAAATTGAATTCCTGATTTTTGAAAAGTTTCATTATCAAAAGGATCAAGTTTTTCCGGCAATTCATGATAGCAAAATTGCGTATCAACCACGCTCCCCGTCTTCAACCACGATTTAAAACTCATAAATCTGTAGTCATTACCATATTTCATATTGTAACGAATGCTACGTCCTTTTTGTAAAGCAACATACGAACAGCCATGAATAGCTCCGGCGGACACCCCGATAACACCGTCTGTCAAAATATTGTTTTCCAACAAAACATCCAACACTCCGGCTGTATATATTCCGCGCTTGGCTCCGCCTTCCAAAACCAATCCTGTTTTCATAACTTTTCCTTTATAAATTGATGCTTTTCAATTTAATATTTTTGCTTTTTAAAAACAATCTCTTTTTTTATCGGTTACTTTTACCACAAAAAATCTTCTTATGTGATTATAATATCCAATATTTGCATTATATATAAACAAACATAAGTTCATAAAGGAGATACCTATGCAAGAAGACGTTTTATTTCAAATCAGCAACGGTCTGTTTGTAATTTCCGCCACCCACAAAGACAAACCCGATACATACGCAGGCTCTCTTGTCGATACCGTATGTCAAATAAGCATTAACCCTCATTTACTGATATTATCATGTACAAATAACAGTTATACTAAAGAATGTATTGAGCATTTTGGCGAATTTGGCATAAGCATTTTACCTCGCAACATTAACCCCTTTGTTGTTGCCAATTTTGGTTTTCAGAGCAGTCGCAATATTAACAAATGGCAAAACATCCCTCATATTCAAATAAACAATTTACCTTATTTAACGGAAGCTTTAGGAAAAATCCGCACCAAAGTTATTGAAACACGACATTATAATTGCAATACCTTATTTATCGCCGAAATAGTTGATGCCTTTGATTACGCCCAAGGCGAACCCTTAACTTATCGTGATTATCGCTCTGATTTCAAAAATAAAGCGCAAGAGGCTTTTAGCGATTATCAAAACAACTCCTTGTCAGAAACCACAAGCAACAATTTAGCGCAACAAGCCACAACCCCTGCTCCGCAAAATACCGATACATCCGATAAAAAACATTGGGTTTGTACCGTTTGCGGTTATGTCTATGACGGAGAAATACCTTTTGAAGCCCTGCCGGAAGACTGGCTTTGCCCGCTTTGCGGTGTCGGCAAAGAGTTTTTTGAGCTACGATAATATTTTTTGCCCAAACTCAACCTTTATTATTACGTATTGCCAGTACTATAAAAATATGATACAATACAAACATTACAACAAATTAGTGTGTTCTATTATTTAAGGAAGAGTCATAATTATTTTCTGCTTTGGCGGTTTATAGTTACTTCTTTTTTAATAGAACACACTCTCACTAGAAAAGAAACTAACAACAATATAAACCCTACCGTTATGACAAAACAAGAAATTCGTGAGGAAAAAGTTAATCAAGCAATCGAAAAATGGATGGACATGGAAACATCCGAGCTATTCGACGTACTAAACGATCTAAATCAACAAGAGGAAGAGCGTACTGAAGAACTAACCCTCATTAGAGCGCTCAAAAAAGCGCTAAAAGAAGTATTGGCAGACCGCGACTGTGAAGAACCGGAAGAAGATTGGTCAAATAATGATTCACAGAAAAGCATCCCTGTCAGCCTTTATTAAAGAAACAGCACCTTTTGATCCCTAACTAGGATCCAAGGTGCTTTTTTTCATCTACACACAAAACAAAAGGCTCTGAGATTTTTCTCAAAGCCTCTTTTTCTATTGGTTGCGGGGGCTAGATTTGAACTAACGACCTTCAGGTTATGAGCCTGACGAGCTACCGGGCTGCTCCACCCCGCGATGGGATAGCGTTGTTTT
>JAFTLF010000127.1 GCA_017452885.1 Alphaproteobacteria bacterium | reverse complement strand
TGAGCAAAATCGGCGATACTTCCGTCTCGCCGATTGCTTGTAGTCGAACTCCTTTCTTCGGAGTTCTCACCGGCTCTTGTAACCAACAAAAAAACACTCCCCTTACGGAGAGTGTTTTTTTATTGGTACGCGCGCGGAGGTTCGAACTCCGGACCCACTGATTAAGAGTCAGTTGCTCTACCAACTGAGCTACGCACGCATCCGTGTCCTTTCAGACAAGGGCGAATATAGACTCTATTTTTTTTATTTGCAAGAATTTTTTTACAAATAAATATGACTAAATTTTATGTGGAAGATAAATGCTGAAAACAGTATATTTTTGAGGAACTGAACGAAGAGTTATTGTTCCCTTCAATATATTGGTTAACTTTTTGACAATGCTTAAACCAATCCCTGCCCCTTTAGTTCTGTTATCTGGCATATCTCGGCTTTGGTAAAACTCGTCAAACACCTGACAATGTTCTGAATTTTTTATACCTATACCATTATCAATTACTCTAATAATGATATGTTTGTCGTTTTCTTCACAAGTTAAGATAACTTTATTTTTGGTATATTTTACGGCATTACTCAAAAGGTTACGCAAAATTCGCTCTAATAAAAAATAATCGCTGCAAATCCAAACCAACGGTATACGACATCGAATGCAAATATCTCGTTTGGCCGCAATCATTTTGTATTCTGTACACATCCTTTGCAACAAAAGTGATAAATTAAAATTTTGAGCTTCGTATGTTACTTTATCAAAGTCTAATTTTGATAAGTCTAGTAAATTATCCAACAAAAGTTTAAAATTTTCGACTGAAGCATCAATTTTTTGAATTAAGGATATTTGCTCGGGAGACGGATTACTATTTTCCAAAGCATCAGTGAACATTTGTAATGCTTGTAACGGCTGACGCAAATCATGACTTGCTTGTGCCAAAAAATATGATTTGGCCAGACAAGCTTTTTCGGCTTTTTCATGTGCTTCTTTTATACTCTTACGCTGATTGACCCAATCACTGACATTTTGTAGTGTTCCGGCGATGCGATTTCCTTTTATTCCGGCAGTGAATTTGCAATAAACAACATTACCTGAAGTATGACGAATACGAATTTCCCCTTCTACTGACTTGCGATATTTGAGTAAATCGACAATTTTTTCTTTATAGATATGTAAATCATCCGGCAATATTTGTTCGCGAAAAAGATTTTTATTATTGTATTTATTAACATCAACTCCAAAAATTTGATACATTTCTGCAGACCAATAAAAACGTTTGGCTTTAATGTCAAGCTCCCAATAACCAAGCTTTGCTAGTTTTTCAGCAAAACTCATGCGTTGCAGAACTGACAAATGATTGTCTGTATCGACGCAAGTTCCATCAACAGTTTGCAACGAAAATAATTGTCGATTCATATAACCTCTTTATATTAAGGATTCCGGTGTCAAAATTTTTCTTGATGACTGCGGAAGTTTAAAATACCAACCGTCATACAAAAATTTATTATCCTTAATATAATCGTTCACTATACTCATTGGAAGAGGTGTTGTCGATAAAGTTATTTGTATCCATGTTTGATCATGCGTAGCATTTTCATAAAAATCGAAATTAAAAGCTAAACCTTGAAAAGTAATAATTTCCATACGTTGTGACAACTCAAATTCTTTTTTATCAAAACTGCTTTCATTTTCTACAGCATCAACCGTCAAATGTTCTAACAAATACATTAAAGATTTGGCTTTGATATTGTTCGCATCAGAATTAGAAAAATCTTGATATGATTCTGAACGACCGATAGTAACGCTACTTTCATCTTTATTAAAACGAATCGTTTCAATTAAAGATGACGGCAATTCCATAATCGGTTGCAAAATCCATGAATAAGCTTCTTGCGGAAGTTCAAATGCACCACTAATCATCCAGATCTCATTGTTCTCAAGAAGAGCAAAGTAATATTGCTTATTATCAACTTGTTTGCCGATAACTATACTGTCATATTTTTTTTCTCCACTATGAGTACTGATACGAGTACCTGAATGAATTGTTTCTAAAGAAAGTTTTTTTAACGTTTGTGGTGTATTTTCTCGTCGACTGTAAAAAGTGGATGTATTGATATTGTTAAGAAGCTTATTAATCAAATAAGTATTGGCAAAATATCCGCCCATCTCTTTTACTCGCCAAAGATTGTCTTTCAATTCTAAAGTGATTGTGCCTTCTCGGTTTTCTATAACTATTTTATCAATATCACTACCTTTTTTGAAACTTTCGGAAAAAACGAGCGTTCCTTGTGATTGTGCAGGATATTTGAAATCGGTAAACAGCATTGCCAATATCATAATAACAAAAGTAGAACCAAACAATATGGCTGCATAATGTAAATTCTTTTTATCCATTGACATATCCTTGTGCTTTACGACGCAGTTGATAACCTATTAAGGTATGTATTAGACCGACTATTAAAATAAAAATAAAAGACAAACACAAATTGATGATAACAAAATGATTAACAACGGATTCAAATTGTTGAACTGTCTGATAATTTATTTTTTGCAATTCTTGTCGTATTTTTATTTTATCTCGTTCTAATGTTTCAATATTTTGGGTTACCTTAAGAGATGGAATAAGTTCGTTGTTTTCAATTTGCAATGCAATTTTTTGCAGACTATCATCAATCTCTTTTAATTGTGTTTGCTTTTGCAATTGTTCATTTTCAAACATCTGAAAAGCCTGTTGCGAAAATAAAGCCGTAAGTGCTTCGGTATGATTTGTATTTGTTTTTGACGGAACAGAAACAAGTGTTTTTTCCGGTGACAAATAATCTATGGCATTTTGCAAAAAGTCTAAATTGCCTGATTGCGGCAACATGTCATACCATTCTTGATTAACATTCTTATTTGAATTCCATACAGATGACATTAACATATCACTATCAGCAACAATAAGAAGTTTTCCTTCATCAACCGATATGCTGACAAAAGGAATATCATTAACGGAAGAAACAAACGGTGTTTTGAAATATGATATAAAATTACCTTCCAATAAAATAGCCAAAGGATATTGACGATTGGTCATGTTAAAAGTTTTTAAGCTTTGCCCCAAATAACTGTGAGATAGCTCTGCACTATTGACTTCACCGCTATTTGCGCTACTACTGAATAAAACTGTTGGCTTAATCCCCTCTACATGCCTGAGGTTAAAGCCGACAGGAGAATTCATTGTAATGTTTTTTATACCGTTCATTATCTTATGCTCGGAAAAATACCGAGAATTTACATCAAGCCAAAAAGGATATTGATGTTTGGTATTGTCTATTTCTGCCGTCCGAGCGTTTTGCATATCTGCAATAACCGTATCCGGTGCATATTCCAAACCCAGTTGGTTTATAAAATCGGGCAAATATGAAACAGATAACATTTGCGGTGGCATGATGCTTTGTGCCGTCATATATTCTGACAGATTATCCAGTAATATAATAACGCGTCCACCATATAGCAAATATTGATCTATTGCATATAACGCAATATTAGACATCTCAATAGGGTTAACAACCAATAAAACATCTATATTCAACGGAATTTGTCCGGCTTGAGGAGATATATATGTCAGATCATAATCACGCGATAAGTAATCAGCAATCGGCCATAACGGTGTATTATCCAAAGCATCATCACTAGGTATAATTTTAAATGCTGGTGATAATATACCTATATCCAAGCGTTTGCTATTTTCCAGATTGCTCAATATTCTGCTTATATCTTGCTCCAGATAATTTTGTCGTTTGGGGTTTAGATACGGTATTGTTCGCATATTGCCGGAATCATCAGAAATAACCAACCCCAAAAAACCAGTTTCTTTGCCTGAAGAAGTCAATTGGCGAATACCTAAGTTACGGGCTTCTGTTTCTTGTAATGAAAAAGGTTGTGTTTCAACGACTTGAATTCCCAGTTTATTACCAGAATTTTGACGATATTGCTCAAGCAATTTTAATGTATACATTGCATATTCCGGAAGTTCAGGAGAAATATGTTTTAGATTGTCCGATTTATACAAGCGAACATACAAGTTTTTATCATTATTTTTCAGCCAATCCAATGTTGCTGATGACAAACTGTATTTGTTATTGGCGGTAATATCGAAAACTTGTGCGCTACCCAACAACGAAACGGTAATATTAATCGCCAAAAAAGATAAAACAATCAACACTCCAAAAACAGAGATAACATTTCTATCTCTCGGTTTGCTCCTTTTGTATTCAACGGCAACACTATTAAACCACAATGCAAATAAAATAAAACTCAGATAATAAAATATATCGGCTACTGTCAAACAACCGGAAATTATATTTTCAAAATGTTGTCCAAAATTTAATACATTGCTACTACGAATGATAATTTCATTAGAAATGCTTGCTTTATAAAGTAATGTTTCCAGATTTAAACTGCCCAGAAAAAAGCAAATCAACAAAGATATTACTAACGAACTAAAAACATTTGAAGTTAATGCCGAAACAATTGAGCAAATTGCACATAATGCACCGGCAAGCAATAAACAAGCAACAAAACTTATAAATATTCCGTAATTATCCAAAGTTGTTTCTAATCCGGTTGTCAGCCATAATCCCGAAACAGAAAGCAACAATAATCCGCTCAAGCTCCATGCTGCCAAAAATTTTCCCATAACCATAGAAAATATTGATATAGGCTGGCTTAATAATATCTCCAGAGTATGCTGCCTTTGTTCATCAGCCCACAATCTCATGGTAAGAGCCGGTATTATGAATTGTAACATATTATTTTGCATACGGAAAAAACGGATAATGGTTTCACTTGTATGATTGAAAAAATCTGTTGCAAAAAATGTCGATAACAAAACTAATAAAGCATATATAATCAGAATGATGTATCCCATGTGGCTACGAAAGTAAGAGCCAAATTCTTTTTTGAAAACAGTTAATATATTTGCCAACATTTTCATCATCCTATTTTTCTACCGTCAGCGAAAGAAAAGCCTGCCCAATGTCTTTTGAATCGGTATTTTGCTTAAGTAGCTTGGGCGTTGTATCGCAAATAACCTTTCCCTGATTGAGCAAAATAACGCGTTCAGCCATGGCTTCAACCTCTTCCATAATATGGGTTGAGATAATTACCGTATTTTTTTTACCATAATTTTTTATATAATTGCGTATTGATTGTTTCTGAGCAGGATCTAAGCCTTCGGTCGGTTCGTCAAGAATAATCGTCTGGGGACGATGTATCAAAGCTCCGGCTATTGCCGTACGACGTTTGTATCCTTTTGACAAAGTCTCGCATTTTTGATTAATGACATTTTCCAATTCTAATTCTTTTAGTAGGCTTAATAAATTATCTACAAAATCTTGCTCACTCATACGACGCAATTCTGCCATATATTTTATGTATTCATAAACCGTCATTTCCGGATAAAGAGCCCCTACTTCGGGAACATACGCCGTGTTCTTGAGTGCTGCTATACGCTCGGTAGTTAAATTATGATGATTAATTAATATTTCTCCGGCATCAGGCAGATAATAACCGGACATAAGTCGCATCAAGGTTGTTTTTCCGGCACCATTGGGACCAAGCAATGCAATAACCTCATTGTTGTTGAAACAAATATTGAGGTTGTTGAGAACTTTTTTAGAACCAAAAGATTTGTGCAAATTTTTAACGATAATCATACTGTTATACCCAATCATCCGAATTGTCATTATCTTAGCAAATTATTTTTAAATTTTAACAATTATTTTCATTTTTCAAAATCTTTGGTGACAAAATATTTATTTTACATTATTTATATATTAGTTTTTAGAAAAAGGATTTTGGGATAAAATGTTAACAAGAGAAATTTATACCAAAGAAGAAACCAGATATTTGCGTATTGCATTTATGGTTTCACTTGTCGTTATTTTGATTGTCGGAATGTGGATTTTTAATAAACGCAATGTCAATCATGCCGAAGAAGGGTCTTATTATTCATTGATAGCTCGTTTTAATCGTACAGACGGTCTGTTGGTTGGAGATTTGGTGCGTTTGGCCGGAATGGATGTTGGAAAAGTTGTCGCCGCCAAGCTGGACGACAATTATAAAGCCGTATTAACTTTAGAAATAAAAGATTCTGTCAAAGTTCCTGATGACAGCAGCGCATCGATTGTCAGCTCCGGACTGATGGGAGCAAAATATATTGAGATTGAACCAGGCGGATCTGAAGATATGATGGAATCGGGCGCAGAGTTTTCATATACTCAAGATGCCATGGTTATAGAAGAATTGTTGGATCGTATTGTCAGTATAGGCAAAGCTAATCGTAAGCCTTGTATCGACTGTAACGATAAGTAAGTTGTATATATAAAGAATCGATTTGGAGGATATTTCTTATGAATAAAAAACCGGTTGAAACAATCATGGGCATTTTGGTTTTGTTTGTTGCCGCATTTTTTGCCTATTTTGCTTATAATGTATCTGACTTGCAGGTTGTTAAAGGTTATAATGTTACAGCTCGCTTTCTTAAGGTTGGTGGCTTAACCGTGGGGTCAGATGTTCGTCTTAACGGCATTAAAATCGGCACTGTTATTGCGCAAAAACTTGATCCAGAAGATTATACTGCAGAAATCAAAATGAGTTTGACTTCTGATATTAAATTGCCGATAGACAGCTTTGCAGCTATTACGGGAGATGGACTGGTTGGTGATAAATACATTAAAATTGAACCCGGACACGCCAAAGATTATCTTAAAGACGGTGATACTTTTAAAAATACCAAAGATTTTAAAACTCTGGAAGATATGGTCGGTGAAATAATTTTTATGGTGACCAATGATGGCTCTGAAAACAAATAAGATATTTCTTTCAACAGCCCTACTCTGTACAGTTTGTGTTTGCTCTGTCAAAGCGGCCGATATTGAAACTAATACGGCGCGGATGCAAGCAATGGATAAAATTACCGGAAAAGTCAGTGAGATTGATGTTCCGGTTAACAGCTTGGTTAAATTTGGAAGTTTTTCCATTCTAGTGCGCAAATGTATTACTCGTACACCAGAAGAAACACCGGAAAACACTGCTTTTATTGATGTGGTAGACGATTATAATAATAAAGAACCCGTCAACATATTTAAGGGATGGATGTTTTCTTCAACGCCGGCTCTTAACGCTGTTGAACATCCGATATATGATGTTTGGTTGCTCAAGTGTTATGATAAAAACAATGCTTCCGTAAAGCTACTTAGTGAAGAAGAACTAAAAGCACGTGATGAAATAGCAATGATTCGCACCGAGAAGAAGAAAGGTAATGACGAAATTTCTTCGGTAAGTGATGAAAGGCCAGTACGAGCAAATTCTGAATTAGATGCAGTAATAAAAGCAACGATTGAAAATGACATTATTTCATCTAATGAGCAAAAAAATAATGTACAATCTGATGTTGTTGAAGTTGTGGTTACAATGCCTGATACTAACGATAATAAAGATGAGGCCGCACCACAAGCTCTAATTCAAATTGAGCAAACGACAGAACAATCTGCCGAATCTACAGCAAAGGAAATAAATACGAAAGATGCGACAGAAGAAACTTCTTCTGTTGAGGGTGAGATTGTTGAGTTTGATGATGAAAACGGTTATGCACCCGAAGATGAGGAATTTGTCGACGAATAAAATATGTGTTAATATTCTATATCTATAATTTTAAAGCGCTTTTATTAAAGCGCTTTTTTATTTCCAAAAGTTTTTGGTAAAAATAACAAGAATTGTCATAACCTCTAAACGCCCGAGCAACATGGCAAAAGATAATGTGTATTTTACGCTATCTGAGAAAAAAGCATAATTTCCGGATGGTCCTATTGACGGAATAACTCCTGGACCAACATTAGTCATGCAGGCAACAACCGCACTGAAAGATGTTATAAAATCATATCCTAACAAAGATACCAACAAGGTTAAAGCAAAAACACTCAAACCAAACGCAATAAATAATATATATACAGAGCCGGCTACATCGGCACTAATCGGAGCAGTTCCGACCTTGAGTGGCAAAACTCTATTTGGCTCCAACGTATTAATCATGGCACGTTTAAGTTGAGTCCATATAACCTGCCAACGAAAAATTTTAATTGAGCCGGATGTTGAGCCTGTACAACCGCCGGTAATTCCAAAAATGACAAAAGCGGTGGAAGCAAACACTCCCCATTCTAGGAAATCCGCTGAAGCAAAACCGGTTGTGGTTACAACAGATACAATATTAAATGAAGCTTGACGAACAGCTGTTCCGAAATCATAAACTCCGTTATACGAAAGCCAAATACTCATAAATGCGATGTAAACTATCAAAACTTTAGTAAAAGTGGTGACTTGAGTTGATCGAATGGAATGAATATTACGCGTTGCCAACAAACTGTGATAAAAAGTCAATGGAAGAGCGCTAAGAAACATAAACAGCGTGATAATCCACTCTATCGAAGGACTTTTAAATGCCGCTATAGATGCGTTTTTAGTGGAAAAACCACCCGTAGCAATGCTACTCAAGGCATGACACAGAGCATCAAACCAATTCATACCTGCTAATTTTAAAGAAAACAGGCAAGCCAACAATAATGTTACATAAACAATAATAATGCGTTTAGCAATATAGCTGATTTTGGGCATAAATTTTTCATTAATATCTGAATTTTCACGCTGAAAAATTTGCATACCTCCAATTCCCAAAAACGGCAACATCGCAATTGCAAAAATTACAATTCCGATTCCCCCCATGCCATTCAGGAGTGACCGCCACAACAAAATCGAGCGCGGCAATCCTTCAATATCGGTATAAATTGTAGCTCCTGTTGTCGATATTCCGGATGCCGCTTCGAACAAAGCATCAGCAAACGGCGTTCCATATAAGACAAAAGGTATGGCTGCCAAAATTGTTACAGAAAACCAACTAATTACGGTCAAAAGATAAGCCTGACGCAGATTTATCCCTCTAACTTTTCCTTGATTGGACAGGAATAGAGATAAGCCGATAAAAAAAGCAATGATTGATGAGTTAATGAAATAAGACCAATTAACATTGGTATAAAAAATATCCAATGCTGCCGGAAAAAGCATCGCTACACCTAATACGCTGATGAAGTATCCGCTTATCATTAAAACCGGTTGCCACATGGCTCTTTTCCCTACTCTTACAATTAATCTAGAGCAACATTTTTAGAATAACCCTGATCAACAAGGCTTCGGTTAATATTGATACCATCAACAGTACATATTGCCGTTGCTACATTTTGAAAGGTATAAGCACCGATTACACAATTGATGTTTTTGCCTTCAACCAAACTCCGCAAATATATTTCTCCGGCAATTCCTTTATCAGATGTCGGTTGAGCAAAAATTCCGTATAAAAATAATACTTGTCCGGCAACTTTTATTTCATTAACATTGATAACTTGCGGAACACCATATATTTCCTCAGGAATGGTTAAATAACGCAGATTTAGTTTAGCTACGCTTTTTGTTTTTTCTGCAGAAGAAACCGCGGAATAATGAACCGATGAAGGAGAAATCTCTGCATTTAGTGTTTTTTTGACTGATACCAGCTCTGTATCTTTAGCTTTTTCAAAAATTTTGCGCCGAACTTCTCGTTGAGGTTGCTTGATTAAAGTCGGCTCTTTTTTAATTTGAGCAGATATATTTTCAGTGTTTCCGACAACACCAGGAGCAATTGTTTCAACAATCTCACCGACTTGTTGCATAGAAGGAATTACTTGTTTGGTTTTATCGCTGATTTGATTACTTGCATGAGAACACAAGTGTTTAATATGATGCCAATACCAAAGATGAACTTCTGTCGGTTTAACTCCTCGAAATGTCGGTGCTAAAAACAAAATGGCAACAATTAATAAAAACCACAAAGGTTTTCGTAACGGAAAAAGCAAAAGCATCATAAATTTATGAAACCATTTCATAAATCCTCGGCTTGGGCCAATATAATTATCTTCTTTTTTTGAACGTTTTGCCATTATTTAACACTTCCATATTTTTGTTTTAATTCTTCAATTCGTTCAGGAGTTATTCTTTCAAACAAAGTATCTCCGACAGTAAAAGAGCTTCCTGCTGCAACAGCATGAATTTCTTTGCTGACATCAAAATCTGCAAGTTTTGATATGCCATCTGTTGTCAATCCCAGACGTTCTAACATCGCGGATGAAACTGTCGGCATAATCGGAGCACTCAAAATCGCAAAAATACGAATCAAATTGATACATGTACGCAAAATTGTAGCTGCCCTAGCCTCATCTGTTTTGATAACTGTCCATGGTTCGGTTGTTGAAATGTAGTTATTACCCTCAACCCAGATAGCTCGCAATTCATTCATTGCTTTACGAAACTCCATTTCATCCATATACTTAAGATAATCATTTACTCTGGTTTGCAAAACAGAAACGAGTTCCTTTTCAACATCAGTCATTTCACCGCCGGCAGGGACAGCATCGCCGATTTTGGATGATGTCATTTTGAGTACGCGTGAAACAAAATTGCCAAGCACACCATTAAGATCCTTATTGATAACCGCGGCAAACAAATCAAAGCTAAACGACGCATCCGAACCTTCAGGAGCATTGCTCATCAACCAATAACGCCAATAATCTGCCGGAAATTCTTTAATTGCATCTTCGGCAAAAATACCGCGTTTTTCCGATTTGGAAAATTTGCCGCCTTCATAAGTCAGATAACTCATTCCTTTCAGATAATCTACTTGTGTCCAGTTTTCACCGGTACCAAGTAAAGTGGCCGGAAAAGTTATTGAGTGATATGGAACATTATCTTTACCCATAAATTCTACATGACGCACATTTTCAGCATTCAGCCACCAATCTTTCCAATTTCTTTCTTTCGGTTTTTGATCTGCCCACTGTTTGGTTATGCCTATATAACCAATCGGTGCGTCAAACCAAACATAAAACACTTTATCTTCATAACCGGGTTTATTAACCGGAAATCCCCATTTAAGATCGCGAGTAATACAACGTTCTTGCAAGCCCTCTTTTAACCACTTTTGTGCAATAGTATATGCTACATCCGGCCAAAACGGTTCTTTGGTTTTTATCCATTTGCCAAGACGTTCTTCTAACTTGGGCAAATTAAGGAACAAGTGCTTAGTTTCTCGCACTTCCAAATTTGTTGAGCCGGAAACAGAGCTGCGAGGATTTATCAAATCGGTCGGTTCTAAGACCTTGGTACAATTTTCGCACTGATCACCGCGGGCTTTTTCATAACCGCAATGCGGACAAGTCCCTGTAATATAACGATCGGCCAAAAACATATTATCATCAACCGAATAAACTTGTTTAATAGCACGTTCTTCAATAAAACCATTCTTATCAAGTTGTTCAAAAATGTGATAAGTTATCTCTTTGTTTTGTTCAGATGATGTGCGACCAAAATAATCAAATGATAAATTAAAATCACGATAGGTCTGAGCATGACGAGCATGATACATATCACAATATGCTTGAACATCCATACCTTCTTTGAGAGCGCCAACTTCGGAAGTAGTTCCATGTTCATCCGTGCCGGCAATGTACAAAACCTCGTTACCTTTCATTCGCATATACCGCGCATAAATATCGGAAGGCAGTAAACAGCCAACCATGTGTCCCAAATGCGGCACACCGTTTATATATGGCAATGCGGAAGTAACTAAGATTTTAGACATTGTATAAATTTCTCCAAATTATTTTTGATTTTGATTGTTTTTAGAAAGCAGATTTTACAACATTCCAGAAATATCTCAAGTATAAAAAAACGACTTACAGCAACTAATTGCAAATATTTTTACTTTTTTTCTTGAGTTTAGACAAAATTTGCGATATTATCACTCCAATCAAATATATACATATAGATTTATTTTGTTTAACTAAATTCAACTAAAATGGAATTAAGAAAAGAAGTTAAAAAACTTTTAGCTGAAAACGGCTATAAGTGCAATGCTGATGGTCGCCACTATGTGGCAGAACGCATCACAACCCCAGTTGTTCCGCGCGAACTTGACTTAAAAAAATGGTTACCGATACTGAAATATGCCGAAGATGTGGGCGGTTGTCAGTCTTGTGACTATTTTGAGTATATTGATGCCAGAAATAATACTGCCACGGCAGAGGTTTATGGATTATACGATATTCCGTATGGACTTGTTAATCCGTTCATTGTCTGTTTTTCAGGCTTTATGACTGCACATCTCTACACTATGGAAGCTGTGCGTTTCTACGCAAAAAACTACGGAGAGCGTTTGCCGATATTCTGCACGGGCAAAGAAGGTAACAAAGGGCTTTTTAAGTCTGTTTTTGATCGCAAAGACGGTCTTATGGTACAGACAGAAGCCGAGGCTTATCTCCGACCTTTGTCGATGTTGGCTCCTGAAGCGTGGGTTCGTTTATACCAACGTGCTGTTGCTGACACTGACACCAAAGGTAACTTTAGTGAGATGTATAAACTTGCGGAAACTTTGGGATTAGATGAGGTAACATTTCTACTGTGTAGCGGAAACTTCAGCTATGACAAACGATTGCTTGCCGAGGGTATGCTTGAACTGGCCAAGCCGGAATACAAAGACATAAAGGTTAATCTGGCGGTTATTCACTGTCCGATGTGTCTTGATCTTGCTGTGCCGGAAGGACACTTGAGTGAACTGTTATTAGGCTATGTTGCGGCTTCGCTTGGTCCGATGATGAAGGATACAACACCGTATATGTTGCCAGATTTCAGCAAAGAGCGGTATATTTTGCCAGAAACACTTGCAGAAGACTGGGATCGTTTTGAAGAATTGATTACCGACTACTCCAACATGGGATGGCCAAATTATCAGGAAATTCTTTACAATCTTGATCACGAAACTGCCGTAGAGAACATCATTTTGGCCGATTTGCGTGCTCGTGCCAGCTTTACACCGCAAGGCTATGATGACGCGCTCCGTGCTGATATTGAACGCTATCAAAAGTTTGTCGGAGTATATGAGCAAGGAACTTCGTTTATGGAGTTTCTCATTAACTCCACGGATGAGAAATTTTTCACTTATTAAAACATTTGTTATGAACGTCTTTTACTTAATCGTCGGCCTCTTTTTGCTAGCTGTTATCATTTTGGGCTCGCATATTAATGAGGCAATCGCCAAAATTTATTGGCGTAAGAAGCTTGGAAACAAATCTTGCTATGAGCAGGCAAGTTTCCTCTACAAACTTATTCGTTTTTATCGCATGTTTCCTGCGAAGTATACCAATGTTCGTAGCGATAGAGTAAAGACTTATCTCTGTCTTTATGTTAACAGCGTGTATCCTTGCAATATGCAAGAAAGAGCGATGCAAGAGAAAATGCTGAATATTTGGTATTGCCTCAAAGAACAAGAAACGGCATAAGAAATTAATCTTTACAAACAAAAAGCCCCGAAACACAAGGTTTCGAGGCTTTTTGTTTATTCTATACAACAATCAACCGCTTTGCGAACAAAGGCTTTCATTTTAGCCAACGCCCCGCCTTTGGTTTCCGGCACTTCGACTTTTTTAGGTTCAGTCTGAGCTTCCAGTTTTGAAGAAATTTTCTTAATATCTTCCAGATTGTCCTCTACCCACTTAACATCTTCGGTAGACAACATTTTCATATTTAATCCCCAGAACAAGCAATACAAATCATACGCCTGATCAAATAACTTATAAGCATCTTTTTTGTGACCTAAAGATTGTTGCTTGGTTCCTACTTCCATCAAACGCATAGATGAAGACAACAGATGTTTAGAAATACACCAAACTTCTCCCTCATATTCGGGAATAACTTTTTGCATCAGGTTTTTGCGCAATTCACGCACATCTTCGACTAAATCATAAAAAGAAGTTTTACCTGTTTTGGCACCGGAAAAAACCAAGTGTTCTTCAATAGAAATCAAATTCATGATTGCAATGGTCAAATCCTGATCTGAGGATAAATCTTTGGGATTAACCTTTTTGGTGGCATCAATTTTTTCAACAAATTCTTTAACACTTGCAACTTTTTTCATTATTTTTCTCCTGAAAATTCATACAATGCTGATGTATCGCCCAAACCACTGACAATATCAGCTGACAGCGGATAATAATTAAAATAAACGCTCAACAAAGCTAATGCTGCTACCGGAAGCACAACTTTTTCAAACGGAAAGTGAGCATGACCGCCGTTACGCGCTTTCATCCATTGATAAAACTTGGAAACATAGATAAAAGTCAAAGCACCTAAAATGGTGCTGAATAAAAGAGGATCCATATAAAATATGCCGATAATTTGCGGAGAATACGGTAGTTCGGAAATATACATAAAGCCGATGGAACCAACAGATATGACCATTAACAAAACATCACGACCGGCAAAATACCAGTTCTTCTTATTAAACCACAAAATCAACCAATATCCAAGCAATGCCAATAATGCTCCGGCCCAAACACCGACAACCGCGTCGTCCACTCCATAATGGCGAGCAATTTCCAATGAGGCACCGACAGCAACCGTACAAACAGCGCAAGCAGGATTTGCCAAAGCACGCCCTGCAAAAAATAAACCGGCAAACAAAACCAAACCGCTAAGCATTTACAATTCCTTTCTTATTAATTTTGTGACATTAAAATGCAAATGTGACTTAAATGCAACATTATATTAATAACTTGCACATATTGTATTTAATATATATTAAAAATACTATATATCGTAAATAAAAAATTGCAATATTTTATTTTTACACTAAGAATTCATTTTTTAATATTGACAATAAAAACAAAACATAATAATGATAATCAATATCAATATTAACAGCGGCACATGATGAAATATTCAAAACAAAGAGAAATAATTCTGAATACTTTGCAGAAAAATGTTATTCATCCGACAGCAGACCAAGTATATGCTCTGTTGCATAAGGAATATCCGACAATTAGTTTGGCAACGGTTTATCGGAACCTTAACCAACTGGCCGAAATGAACGTTATACGTAAAATTACCGAACTAAATGGCTCTTGTCGTTTTGATCACAATACACACAAGCATTATCATTTTATTTGCTCAAAATGCAATAAGGTGTATGATGTACCTCATGAATGCATTCCTGATTTGACAACGAAAGTTGAAGCCGAAATCGGGGTTAAGGTTGAAACTTGCGACGTATCTTTTAGAGGCGTATGTTTCGATTGCATAAATAAAAACTAATTTTAATCAACTACTTTAAGGAGTTAAGCTCATGGAACTAAAAGGTTCAAAAACCGAGAAAAATTTAATGGAAGCTTTTGCCGGAGAATCTCAGGCTCGCAACAAGTATACTTATTATGCTTCTAAGGCCAAAAAAGAAGGCTATAATATTATTGCCGAAAAATTTGAGCAAACTGCTAATAATGAAAAAGAGCATGCCAAAATCTGGTTTAAGTTGCTTCATGGCGGCGAAGTTCCCTCCACATTGGAAAACCTTAAAGATGCTGCTACCGGTGAAAATTATGAGTGGACAGATATGTATGCTCGCATGGCAAAAGAAGCAAAAGAAGAAGGTTTCACCAAAATTGCAGCTTTGTTTACTATGGTCGGTCAAATTGAAAAAGGTCATGAAGAGCGTTACAAAGCCCTGCTCGACTCTTTGGTTGAAGGCAAAATTTTTGAACGTCCGACCAAAGTTATTTGGGAATGCGCAAATTGCGGTTGCCGTGTAGAATCTCCTAAAGCTCCGGAAAAATGTCCGGTTTGCGATCATCCGCAAGCTTATTTCTTTGAGTTGCAAGAACAATTCTAACACCCCAAAGATTGTTGTAAAAAAGCCGTTCTATATGAACGGCTTTTTTATTATAAATAACGTTTCAGAAAAGAATAAAGTGTCATTCGATTGATTTTCAGACGACGTGCAATCTCGCTTTTAGAAACATTTTCCGACAAAAGTTTTTGTATTTGCTCCTTGTGTTGTATAAGCTTAAGCTCTTTATTGCAGCTTCCTTGCGGACGACCAAGTTTTTTACCCTGATAGCGAAGCTCATGTAAACGCTTG
>JAFTLF010000126.1 GCA_017452885.1 Alphaproteobacteria bacterium | reverse complement strand
GTGCCATGAAGAACTGATTTCTCCTGAAATAATAACCTTATTGGTTGTGGCTAGAACTTCTATAGCGGTTCTGGCTTTTGAATCGTGTGATAAATAAAAATCAAGTAAATTATCGGAAATTGCATCGCAGACTTTATCCGGATGTCCTTCAGAAACAGATTCACTGGTGAAAAAATATGACATTTAAAATATCCTGTAAGTTGTTTTAGGTATATATAATAAAAAAAGCCGGCGAAAAGCCAGCTTTTTTTTCAGATGTTATTATTTTTTATTCTTCATTGTTGTTATAAGCAGTTTTCGACATGGTGATAATCAAATCAAACAAATGTTTAGCAGCTTTGCGATTTGGTATTTTGTAATAAGCTTTAACCAACTCGATTGTTTCTTGCTTTTGCATAGGGTCAACGATATATTCTTCCTCATCTTCTCGCATCATAGTGTTAGATTCGTCAACAATATTAAACATACGAGGACTTTGGTTGGCTACAACTTTGTCCATATCCTCGTAGAAAAAACTAATCGGAGCTTCTAAAACCTTGCTTATATCCCATAAACGTGATGCCCCGACACGATTCATTCCGCGTTCATATTTCTGGACTTGTTGGAAAGTTAAGCCCAATAGGGAAGCTAAACGTTCTTGACTCATTCCTAATAAAGTTCGTCTTAAACGAATGCGATTTCCAACGTGAACATCAACCGGATTAGGTTCTCCGAGAGGGGTGCGTCCGCGGCTAGATTTTTTGGGAGCAATTTTTATCATTGTTTGTATAATCCTTATAAAGTTTATTTTTCTGTAAAGATAAAAGCTTAGATTGAGTTCGTCAATATATTTTTTCATATAACATATTATATTAGCATAATTTTATATATAAAAGGTAAATTTATTTATTCAATTATGTCTTGATAAAAAAGCAATACATAACAATAGGATAGATATAAGCAATATAATGTTGTTGCCATATTGATTATACGGAGTTGGAAAGGACATTAAGGCTGGAAGAGCTACGTCTATTATGCTCTTTTCATTCAGGTTTAATTTAGCAATGGTGCGACCATAAGGGGAGAAAACTGCACTAATTCCATTATTAGCTGCACGGACAATGGTGATACCGTCTTCAACGGCACGCATTTTTGTGGCAATAAAATGTTGATGAGGACCAAAAGAATCTCCGTACCAACCATCATTAGTAGGATTTATTATCCATTGTGGTCTGTTGTCGGGATTAATGATTTTGTTTGGGAAAATTGCTTCGTAGCAAATTATAGTGCCAAGTTTTGGAAGATTGGGTAGTGATATTGTTTGCGGACCATTTCCGGGGGTAAAAGTGCCGATTGTATTTGCTAAAGGACGTAACCAATCGGGAAGCCAATGGCGTAAAGGGATATATTCTCCAAAGGGAACAAGATGTGTTTTATCATAATAAGCAACCGGATTTCCGCTATCGTTGAAAATCATCATTGAATTGGAAGCCTGATGTCCATTTTTAAAGTGATGACGAATAATCCCTGTCATCAGATATCCGTTTGCAGGAATGGCATATCTGGCTTTGAAATTGTGTGCTTCATCTACATCTAGTGCAAAGGGGGACGCGGTTTCTCCCCAGATAACAGCATTAATTCCGTCCAGTGGTTTTTGTTTTGAGAGCTTAATATAGGTATCGAAATTTTGTTCCAGACTGGCAGTATTCCATTTAAATGTTTGAGGAATGCTGGGTTGGACAACTCGAACAATGGTTGATGATGAAAGATTAGTTTCGGATGATAGGCGTAAAAATCCGAAAATAGTGATAAAACCAGATAAACATGTAATTATACAGATGCTGGCAAACAAATTTTTAGGAGTAGGATTAATAATCCATAAAAAAGGTGCACCACATATCAACAAAACCAAAAGAGATAATAAATATGTTCCACCAACAGAAGAAAGCTGAATTAAAGAGTCGTGAAAAGCAAGAGTTGTTCCCCAAAGATTCCAAGGAAATCCTGTCAGAAAGAAACTGCGTAACCACTCAAAAATAACAATTAGAGAACAAAAAGCCAAATATTGAGCAATTGTTTTTTTGAAACGGTGAGCTAGCCATGTCGGAAAAGCGATAAATAATCCAAAGAAAGAACCGCAGGCAAGAAATATAAGCGGATAAAGCCATTTTAAAAAGGTGTTATCAATTAAAACAGCATTACCAATCCATGATAAGCCGAAAGAAAAAAAGGCAAACCCAAAACACCAACCTCGTGTAAAAGCTATTTTAGATGTGTTGCTTTGATGTAGCAAGTAAATCAAAAGGCTGATGGAAATAAATAATACCGGAAAAAGATATAAAGGAGGCAATGCAGCAACGCTTAGCCAGCCGCATAAAAAAGCAGATAGTTTGGGATATTGTTGAATTTTATTCAGAAACGGATACAGTTGGAAGCTCCTTTGGCTGCATTATCAGAACTTTTTTTATTCTTCGAGGATCAACTTCAAGAATGCGGAATTTCAGACCATCATTGCCATCAATGATTTCGCCGCGAGAAGGAATTCTTTGAGCTATTTGAAAAACTAATCCGCCCAGAGTGTCAATATCTTCTTTTTCTTCATCATTTAGGGCGGTTGTTAAATCAAGACCGGTTTGCTCTTTGATTTCGTCAAGCTCGGCTTTGGCATCGGCAATAATTTCACCATTATCTTGAATGGCTATTATATGATTTTCATCAAAATCATATTCGTCTTCAATATCGCCAACAATTTCTTCTAACAGGTCTTCAATTGTAACAAGACCGTCGATTCCCCCGTACTCATCAACAACCATTGCCATGTGTACTTTTTGAAGTTGCATTTGTCGCAACAAATCAAGGACGCGCATGGAGGGAGAAACGAATTTAACGTTGTTGGTGATTATTTCTGAAACTTTGGTGTCTTTTTTTCCGTTAAGCATACATTTCATGAGATCAATAACATGGACGATGCCAACAATATCATCTAAAGATTCACCATAGATAGGTATTCGTGAATGTCCTTTGGTTACCATAAGTTCTGCAAGATCAACGATATTACCGTCTTTAGGAAAACCGATAATGTCAGCGCGCGGAATCATGGCATTGCCACATTTTTTGTCGCGCAAACATAAAATGTTGTTGAGCAAAAGTTGTTCGTGTTCGGAAAATTCTTGATCGCCATCAGCTTCTTCAATCAAATCTTCAATTGTTTCACGAACGGTTTCCGGTTGTTTGTGTTTGAAAAGATTGCTTACAAAACTACAAAAAGATGATTCATTTTTCGTTTCGTCAGACATAACTTAATTATACTCCTGATAGGGGTTATCGATATTTAATTGTTTTAATATGTTTATTTCAAAGTTTTCCATATATTCGGCTTCGTCATCTTGTTGATGATCAAAACCGAGAAGATGTAATAATCCGTGGATTAATAAGTGAGCAAAATGATTATGCAAAGAAATCTTTTTTTCAGCAGCTTCGCGAGAAAGAGTTTCAAAGGCAATAATTATGTCGCCAAGTTCAATTTCTGAGCTTGTTTTTGCATAATTATTGAAATCTTCATCGTCAATATTAGCAAAAGAAAGGACGTTGGTTGGTTTGTCAATGTTGCGAAATTCTTTGTTGAGTTTGTGAATTTCAGTATCATTGCTTAAAGAAAGATTTACAACAATATTTTGCTCGGATGAAAGAAAATCTACTTCTTCTCTTTCAGCAACATAACAGAAAACAGCGTCAAAAACGTTTTTTGCGATTTGATAAACCTCGAAATCGCAGTTTTTCCAAGCATCGTCATCTATTATGATATTGAAGGTATTATTCATCTCCATATTCTTTTTTGCTTCGTTCTTCATAGGCTTTGACGATTTTTGCAACCAAACCATGGCGAACAACATCGGTTGCATTGAAGCGGACAGAGCCAATATTAGCGGTGCCATTAAGAATTTCAAGCGCGTCACGCAGACCGGAGATGGTTCCGCGAGGTAAATCAACCTGACTTAGGTCTCCATTGACAACCATGCGAGAATTTTCTCCAAGACGAGTGAGGAACATCTTCATTTGCATGGGGGTGGTATTTTGTGCTTCATCAAGAATAACAAAAGCGTTAGAAAGAGTACGTCCACGCATGAAAGCAAGTGGAGCAATTTCAATTTCGCCAAGAGATATTTTTTTATCCACTTGTTCTGCCGGCAACATTTCATAAAGAGCATCATAGAGAGGACGTAAGTAAGGATCTACTTTTTCTTTAAGGTCGCCGGGCAAGAAGCCTAAATTTTCTCCAGCCTCGACGGCAGGACGGGATAAGATGATTTTATCTATTTTTCCTTCAAGCATCATTGACACAGCCAAAGCAACGGCAAGATAAGTTTTACCAGTACCGGCAGGACCAAGGCCAAATACGAGTTCATTTTTCATCATTTCTTGAATGTAAAGAGCTTGGGTGGCTGAGCGCGGATAAATGTGACGTTTTTTTGTTTTGAGAACAATATTGCTAAGGTCTTGCGCTGTTTCTGTATTGGTATTTCCATCGGAAATGCGGACAGCGGCTTTAACCTCTTCGTCACCGATAGAAATGCCTTTACTAACCTTGTTGTATAAGACATCAATAGCTGTTTTGGCTTGTTCAATAGCGGTGGCGGAACCTTTAATATTCATTTTGTTGCCGAAAGAGCCTATTTCAACGTCCAGAATTTTTTCAAGCAACCGCAAATTGCAATCTTGTGGTCCGACCAGTTGTTGTACCAAAGTATTGTTGAACAACTCAAAATTAATTTCTGCCATGTTTATTTTCCTTCTTTTTGACCGGAAAGCGAATTGGTGGTTGCTTCGGTGACTCTGATGTTGACAATTTTATTTAAGTATTCTTTTCCAAGCTCGGCATGCAAATTTTGCATGTATGGTGTACGTCCAACCAATTGACCGGCATGACGACCTCGGGTTTCAAATAATACCGGCACTATTTTACCGATAGTTTCTTTATTAAAGTTTAACTGGTAAGAAAATAATAAGCTTTGAAGAATATCCAAACGCTCTTTTTTGATTTTTTCTTCAATTTGGTTTGGCATAAGGGCGGCAGGAGTTCCTGCTCGTCGCGAATATTTAAAAGAAAAAGCCTGAATGAATTTGACTTTGTTGACAACATCAAGTGTTGCCTGAAAATCGGCATCTGTTTCTCCCGGAAAGCCGACAATAAAATCTGATGAAAAACCAAGATTGGGATTGGCTTCACGCAATTTGGCAATAATATCCAGATATTGTCCGGAAGTATGGCGACGATTCATAGACTTGAGAATTTTATCGGAGCCTGATTGAATCGGTAAGTGCAAATAAGGCATGAGTTTTGAGATGTTTTTATGACAAGATACCAGTTCGTCGGTAACATCTGCCGGATAAGAGGTGGTGTAGCGTATGCGTTTTAAACCATCAATTTCGTTAATTTTGTTAAGCAAATAAGCAAGAGAACGCTCTTTGCCGGAGGAATCTTCTCCGTGGTAAGAGTTTACATTTTGACCAAGCAG
>JAFTLF010000125.1 GCA_017452885.1 Alphaproteobacteria bacterium | reverse complement strand
TTCTTTATTACCATCACTCTGATTGCATCCAGAGGGACAAAATCCTCATCTTCCCAAAGCATCCCCCAGAAATAGTAATCTACAAAAGGAGGGTTTTTCTTGTAATCTCGGATAAATCCTACGCAGAATTGGTTTAATTCTTTGTCAGGATAACGCAAACCGATGATGACAAGGCGATTTATCAAAATGCGGCAAGAGCGCAAATATTCGATGACATATTCCTTAAACTGAGCTCTATCTTGATCGCTGAGTTTACAAACTTGCAATGAGCGTTCAGAGATATAAAGGTTTAAGTTGTGCCGCAATTTGGAAATCAGATTGTTGATGTCGCATTCAACGGCAAGTTTGCCTGAAAAACGCATCGGTCTTTCCAAATTTTCACTGGGTAAACGGCGCAAAACATTCTTTTCTTGAATAGCTTTCTTGCTTTCTTTGCGGATCCAACGATTTGAAAAATGCTCAAAAGCTTGAGGAGTGATTTCCCCACGCTTTTTCCAATCATGCAACAGGTTGAGCTTTTCCTGTAGTGACAAGCCTTTTAACTGCAAATTTTGTGCAGTTGTTAATTTAGGTCTAGCATCCATAAAAAATAATTAAATTTGTTAATACTTGGGTTTTTATAAAAAGGTCTAATGACCTGAGTTTTCGTAAGATAATTTGTTAATTTACATAAGTGGGGACAATATATCGTACATTAGTGTTTTTTTCAACCATATTTTAAATATTCTGTCTTAAAATTTCTGAAAATAGGTATAATTTTTTATTTTCGGGTGTAAATTTTATGAAAAAAATCGGTAAAATTTTATTAGCAGGAACTGTTTTGTCAGGGGTAGCTTGGTATGTTTTAAAGCCGGAAGCCTTGCCGGAAAGTTATGTTTTGGCACAGGTTGAGAAAGGCGGTATAATTCAAAAAATTACGGCATCGGGAATTATTAATCCCAGTTCAACCATTGCTATCGGTACGCAGGTTTCGGGAACAATTGCCGAAATTTTGGTCGATTATAATACGCTGGTAAAAAAAGATCAGTTGTTGGCGCAAATTGATCCGGCTTTGTTTGAGGCAACCGTTGCACAAAGAAAGGCAGCATTGGATATTGCCAAGGCTGAGTTGGAAGTTGTTAAAAATGATATTGTTTATTACAAAAAACATCTTAATCGTATTAAAAAGCTGAATACTTCGAAATATTCGACCGATAAGGATTTGGAAAGCGCTCAACGTGATTATGATAATGCTGTGGCACAAAAATCTTTGAAAGAAGCGCAAATATCGCAAGCGGCTGCGTCTTTGAAGCAAGCAGAGGTTGATTTGCATTATACTCATATTGTTTCACCAGTGGATGGTATTGTTATTTCCAAAGAGGTTGAAGTCGGACAGACTGTGGCTGCTAGCTATCAAACTCCGACGTTGTTTAATGTTGCGGAAGATTTAACAAAAATGCAAATAGAAGCGTCTGTTGTGGAGGCTGATATTGCAAAAGTTAAAGAGGGGCAACACGTTGATTTTGGGGTTGATAGTTTTCCTGATGAAGTTTTTCATGGTGTTGTGACTCAGGTGCGTAATAATCCGATTACAACCTCAAATGTGGTGACCTATGAAGTTATTATTGAAATTGATAATCGCGATTTGAAATTAAAGCCTGGTATGACGGCAAATGTTGAGATTATTACTGCGAAAAAGGAAGAGGTTTTGTTAGTTCCAAACAAATCTTTACGATTTTTTGTGGAAGATGAAAACGGTAATACCAAACGTTATGCTGATCGCGGTATTTGGACTTTGCAAAATGGTAAACCGCATCGTGTGAGCGTGACAATAGGGGTGTCAGACGAAAATAAAACCGAGATTACATCGGGAGAAGTGAGAGAAAATATGGAAGTGATTATTGAAAGGAAAAACAATAAAGAGAATAATCCGCAATTCAGAATGAGAATGCCACGCTAATGAGCTTGATTGAATTAAAAAATATACACAAAAGTTATCCTTTGGGAGATAAAGAATTGGAAATTCTCAAAGGTATAGATTTGACAATAGAGCAGGGAGAATTTGTTGCCATCATGGGACCTTCCGGTTCAGGAAAATCAACATTGATGAATATTTTGGGGTGTCTAGACAAACCAAGTAAAGGGCAATATTTGCTTGACGGTAGGCGTGTGGAAAATATGACTTCTGATGAGCTTGCTGAAATACGGAATCAAAAAATAGGATTTGTGTTTCAGGGGTTTAATTTATTGGCTCGTATTTCAGCATTGGAAAATGTGGAATTACCAATGGTTTATGCCGGTATTGGTGAGGAAGAACGTTTGGAACGGGCCAAAAAAGCTCTTGATAAAGTCGGACTTAAGAGTCGTATGTATCATCAGCCGAATCAATTATCAGGCGGTCAGCAACAGCGTGTGGCAATTGCTCGGGCAATTGTTAATGATGCTCCGATTATTTTTGCCGACGAACCGACAGGAAATCTGGATACTAAAATGAGTGTTGAGATTATGGATTTGTTTACTAAATTAAATCAAGAATTGGGACGCACAATTATTTTGGTAACGCATGAAGAAGATATTGCCAAATATGCAGATAGAATAATCAGAATTGTAGACGGTGAAAAACAATGATTGAAATTAAAACAATTGGTAAAATTGCCATTCGAGCCATTCAGGCCAATAAAATGCGCTCAATTCTGACCAGTCTTGGGGTGATTATCGGTGTGTCGGCGGTGATTATCATGCTTTCAATCGGTAATGGAGCTCAACAATCACTTCAGGAAGAAATGAAGACAATGGGGTCTAATTTGATTATTGTTCGTTCCGGAGTTGCAACTTCAAGCGGAGCGCGAGGCGGACATGGTTCACAACCGACAATGAAAGCCGGTGACGGAGATGCAATTCAGGAAAAAATAAAAACCATTCGTTTGGCGGCACCGGTTTTGGAAGAAACTGCGCAAATTGTTTACGGTAATGCCAATTGGGCAACCGGAATCACCGGTACTGATAATCGGATGTTTGAAATCAAGGATTGGAGCTTAGATTACGGTCGTTTGTTTGGCGAGGCTGATATTAAAAATGCGGCGAAAGTGGCAATTTTAGGACAAACCGTGGTTAAAGAGTTGTTTGGAGATGTTGACCCGCTTGGTAAGACTATCAGAATTAAAGGAATTCCTTTTGTTGTTATTGGAGCTTTGGAAGGACGCGGGCAAAACAGTATGGGGCATGATCAGGATGATGTGGTGTATATTCCGCTTTCAACAGCGCAAAAAAAAGTTATGGGAATTACTTTTCCAGATCAAGTAAAAATGGTTATGTTGCAGGCAGTAGATGCTGATAGTACCTATACTTCGCAGGCAGAAATACGCGAATTGTTGCGTCAACGGCATAATCTTGGCACAAACAAAGAAGACGATTTTGTGATTATGAATTTGACGCAAATGATGGATATGATGAAAAATTCTACCAAAATCATGACAATCCTGCTGGGGTCGATTGCCTCTATTTCTTTGTTGGTCGGTGGTATCGGAATTATGAATATTATGTTGGTTTCCGTGACGGAAAGAACGCGCGAAATCGGTATTCGTATGGCGATTGGAGCCAAGACATGGGATATTCGTTGGCAGTTTTTGACCGAAGCACTTGTTCTTTCGCTTATTGGCGGATTAATCGGTGTTTTGGTTGGATTGATTGGTGTGCAATTAGTATCGCACTTTAGTTCTTTAACAGCTAAAGTTTCTTTGTTCTATGTTTTACTGCCGTTTTCTTTTTCCGGTTTTGTCGGGTTGTTTTTTGGTTTTTATCCTGCGTATAAGGCTAGTTTGCTTAATCCTATTTCCGCCCTCCGCTATGAGTAAAACTCGTATAACGGTCATCTAATACAGAAACTGCAAGTCGGCTGCTCAGTCATGTACCTCTATGTACACTCCTTTCGCAGTCGCTTTGGTTTCTTATTATATGACTCATTCTCCGAGTTTTACTAATTTTAACATTGGTTATTTAAAAAGCGAAACGCTCCGGCTTGGGATATAAGCGGGAGCGTTTCAGGTTCATTTTTTTGTTAGTTAGTTCTTTTTTCTCCGACCAGACAGTGGGTGAACCAGTAAACCACTACGGCCGAAAGTATCGCTGTGAGCTCGAAGTTAATCAGGTCACGGATGCACCACATGTTTTTGGCAAAGTAGATGCAGGCGGCGGCCAGAGCGACTTCGACGAGGAAAAAACCGAGGAATGCCCACATAGGCCATACCCGATGTTTGGGTGTTTCCGCCAAACTGTTTTTGCTTTCCGGCTTGTCAACCTTGCGTGTCATCTGGATTGCAAACTTTTGCAAGCTGTAAAAAGCGCCGATGGCGGCTGCGAAGAGCATTGCATAAGTTGCAATCTTTGACAAGTCCATACTGTGGTTGATGATAGCGATTGCTGTTGTAACTACTGATACTGCACTTGCTACAAGTACAAGAATCTTAAATACTTTTCTCATGTCTCTTGGGTTTGATTGTTAATACTTTCTTAATTATATTGAATGATGAGATATTTATAGCATGTTTTACGGGGATGTGCAAGAACTTTTTTCGGGAAAATTGACAAAAATATTGCAAAGTTATTTTTTTTATGCTATTTGAATGTTGTGATATTTAAGTTAAATAAATAATAAACAGTTATTATGAACAGGAGTTTAAGACAAGATTTTGCCGATGCGGAATTTCTTAATTCGCGTCTGGTTGTTCCGAGTACGTGTTTTCGGCTGACTCAGATTCCCAAGGAGATTAAGTACATTTGTTGTAACAAAGATGTTTTTTCAATGCAAATTGCCGAGCAAATTAAGACTGCATTGGAAATGAAAAATGTTTGTTTGCAAGTGATAGTTTCCGATGATTTTGCGGTTTTGGTTTCTTCAAATCCAAACTGTAAAGAGTGGAATCGATTTGAGCGGCGTTTTAATGATTGTAAAGCAGACGCTAAAGAGTTTTTGTTTGTTGCCAAGAGAACATTTGTTTCAAGCAAAAAGAATCAAAGATGGTTTGAAAAAGCGTACTTTGCGATTGTTGAAAGCTTTAAGAGCAATGAGATGAATCCCGCAAGTTTTCTGCTTTGTGCTAATGAAAAACGAGGCATAAGATATTTAAAAAATGCCGATTTTGTCATTTGTTATGATGATGATGTAGTATCAGCTTATCATGCGGTACGTTTGTGGTGGCAGCTATACAGCACATATGGTTATCAGGGACCGTCCGGAGAAAAACGCAAACTTATTTGTGTCGGTGGTAAAGGCTTGATGTCATCTCGTTTGTACAAATCGTTGATGAAAGATGAAACCAGACGTACGGAAGGGAGATTGTTGGCAAAAACAGCTTGCAGTCTTTTTGTTTCTGCGGATGATATTATCATTTGTGATAAAGGAACTAATACCGGTGAGAATCTAAAAGAAATTGCCGAGGTAATAGGAGATAAAACGGCTATTGTGGCAGTTACACAACGTTTATCGTTAATATTGTACATGTCGCAGAAACAACAGCAACCACAATTGCAACTTGACTATTTTGTTATTTGGGAAACCATTAGTGAAACATGTTGTTATATGAACGGTATGCGTTTTGCTTCGGCAAAGCCGATATTGCACTATTGGGCTCATGTTTTGCGTCGTTGGAAAAATTATTCAACAGAGCAAAACAAGTTTATGTTGCCGGTGTTTGGTGTTGATAGCGAGGTTGAAAAACGCGCGGAAAGACTGCAGTCTAAGTATGTTGTTAAACAACGTGATTATCCGCTTAAGTCAATGGTACAGATGTTGCCGTTTGTTTTTGATCTGCTTATACATGGAAAATATGCGCAACAAGAATACAATATTGTTGTGCGGCAATGGAGAAAAGAATTGCGTCAGGATTTTCGTGAATACATTATCGGAAAGTTTACTCGCTAAGCGATGTCTTTAACACAAAAAAGAGATTGTCAATAATGACAATCTCTTTTTTGTTGGTTTTTTGAGCCTGTTTAGATATGAATTATTCCGCGAGAAAAAGCATAAAGTGCAAAAAATGATAAAATTATCAAAGCCCAAGCAAATATTCCTTCATTACAGGTAAAAGCTTTAACATTATTTTCTTTGCATGCCCACATATAAACAGGAATACCCAAAGCGATGATAATAACTGCCATTAAAAGATAATTCAGGCCGGCAGCATAAATCAACCACAAAGCATAAATTGAACCTAAAATAGCAGTAATTAATGCTCCTGAACGTTTATAAATAGTATTTTCGGGATATTCGCCATCTTCGCATATTTTCCATAAATAAGCGCAAGAGGCAAAATAAGCGGGAAGAACCATAACACTGGTAATACTAAGCATGGTGTTCCAAGCATTGTTAGAAAAATAAACCAATAGCATAAATAATTGCATGGCACTGCTGGTTACCCACAAAGAAACAGAAGGTGAACCATTTTTGTTTTCAGTTTGAAAAGCTTTGGGAAATGTGCCGTTAGCAGCGGCCGCTTGTGGAATTTCGGCAGTAACCATTGTCCATGCAAGCCAGCTAGTTAAAACCGATACAAGCAAGCCGATATTCATTACCCAAGCGCCCCAACGACCAACAACAACCTCTAGAATGCCGGCGGTTGACGGATTGGGAACGGCTGCCAATTGTTCTTGCGACATGTAACCAAAAGGAAGCAATGACAACAAAATGTAAATTGCCAGACAGCAAATGAAACCAATGATTGTTGCTTTACCGACATCATTTTGTGTTTTGGCTCGATTTGACATAACAACGGCACCTTCAATACCGATAAATGCCCACAAGGTGACCAACATGGTGCTTTTTATTTGAGTACTTAAGCCGCCAAGTTTGGTTCTGGTGGCAATTGCTTCACCCCAAAAATCAATATCAAAACGAGTATAATGGAAGACAAATAACATTATCAGAATAAATAAAATCAACGGAACGATTTTGACTATTGTGCCGATAGCATTGATAATGCTGGCTTGTTTTACACCTTTTAAAACCAGATAATTAAAGCCCCAAATCAGAATGGAACCGCCGATAATTGAAGCGAGATTATTACCACCGGCAAAATAAGGCGGAAAAAAGTAGTTTAAGGCATCCATGGTAATGACAGCGTAGCCGACGTTACCACAGATTTGACAAAGCCAATAAGACCAACCGATGGTGAAACCAATATATGGTCCGAAGCCTGCTCGGCTGTATGAATAGATACCGGTTGTAAGATCTGGTTTGGCGAGTGATAAGATTGAAAAAGTACGAGCGATGAAAAAAATGCCGATACCTGTGATAATCCATGCCAACAAAACGGCACCGGCAGATGCTCCGGCAGCCATATTTTGAGGCAGACTGTATATGCCGCCGCCAAGCATTGAACTGACGACAATTGCAGCCAATGCTAAAACACCAAGTCCTTTATTGTTTGTTGCGGCAATGGAAGTTGATTTTGAATTTTGTGCTGACATATGTTTATTCCTTATCATATAAACAGACCAGAGTAAAATTTGTATCTACTCTGGTCAGGTTTGAGTTTATGAAGTTAAATCTGAATCGGATCAGCGTGTTTAAAGTTTAAGAAACCCAATGCGGTTAAACTGTAACCAAATTGTTGGGTAATATTGACATAATTATGCCACATCTGAAATTCAGAATGTTTTTCAACGCCACGAATGGCCAATTCGTGATTGAGGGATTTGTTGAGCCACATTGCGGCATGTCCTTTGGCAATTTCATCATCAATTTGAGTGTCAAAAAATTCAACATATTCAGCAGCCCAGCCACCGATGAGTTCGCCATTTTTGTCTTTACCCCAACAAATACCTACGCCTGTGGCAATTGCTTTATGTTCATCGCGACTTGCACCGTGTCCGGCCATGATAACTTCAAGTACGGCACCGTGCTTGAAGTGGCTGGAAATTTTATCGTTCAAAGGAACGATATTGCCGAAAAGCTCTTTAGGAAGCACAGATGTGTAGGGAACAACATTGAAATTTTCAATTTTTGCTTGTAATAAGGCAGAGTCATAACAAAAAGTTTCAAAAGGTTGGGGCGGAATACCGTCATCTGCTTGTCCGGAACCACTGGTAATGAATGCAAAAGTAGGGAAACGTACGCCTTCAGTCATTTGTTTTCTCCTTTAAAATGTGTTTTATATTTACAGACTGAACTTATAGCTAATCAGTTTTATAATCTTTTCAATGTGTCTATACTTAAGATTATTGTTGTAAGTTTTTGATGCGTGATGTAGGCTTATGGTGTTTTTGAGAATAAAAGGTGTTGATATGAAAATAGTGCTGCGTTTATTGATTTTATCGATGTTTTTGTTGAATATATCTGCTTGTAAAGATGAGCAAAAACAAGTTGTTCAGGGACTTCCGACCGTTGAGGCCATTAAGGTTTATTCACAAGATGTGCCGCTAAATTTAGAGTATTCGGCAAGGACGCAAGGTTCGAAAGAAACGGATGTTAGAGCCAGAGTTGGTGGTATATTGCTGAAACGAAATTATGTTGAAGGCACAAGGGTTAATGAAGGGGATGTTTTGTTTGAAATTGATCCTGAGCCGTATAAAGTTATATTGGCGCAAGCACAAGCAAAATTAGCTCAAATACAAGCTCAATTAACAGCGGCGGAATCTCAGTGGAAACGTATTTCTAAATTGTTTGACGAACGAATTGTCAGTGAAAAATCGCGAGATGAAGCAAAGGCTAATTTGGAGGCTTTGGAGGCTTCTTTAAAATTGGCGCAAGCAGAGGTTGATTCTGCTCAGCTAAATTTGGATTATACATCCGTAACAGCTCCGATTGCCGGAATTACCAATATGGAAACAGTTTCGGAGGGTAGTTTGATTGCAGTTAATAATCAATTGACTAAAATTACGCAATTAGATCCGATTTATGTGAATTTTTCGGCATCTGAGAATGAATTATTTAAATTGGCTTCAATGGTTGAGAAGGGGCTTATTGTAAATACCGGAGCAATTAATGACGGAGATTCGGCAATGCGTCGTAAGCTTAGTGCTAAATTGCGCTATAATAACGGACAATTATATTCAGAAGATGGCGAAATTGATTTTGTTAATCCGGCAATTGACGAAACTACGGGAACACTGAAATTGCGGGCAACTTTTCCGAATCCGGACAAAAAATTAATACCAGGGCAGTTTGTGCGTTTGAGTTTGGATAGTATTGTGCGCAAAAATGCAATTTTGATTCCGCAAGAAGCAGTTATGCAAGTAGCTAAAGGCGCGTTTGTTTATCGTTTGAACACTCAAAATATGGTTGAAAATGTTACTGTGGAAACAGGAACACAAACTGCTGACGGTAAATGGATTATTGATGAAGGTCTTAAAGATGGTGATGTGATTATCACCAATGGTTTAATGAAGGTTCGTCCGGGGATTCCTGTTCAGGCAATGATTAAAGATATTAATTTAACGAAAGAACCTTCAAAAGAATAATTACAATAAGATAGGGATATAATCATGTTTTCTAAATTCTTTATTCAGCGTCCGATTTTTGCGACCGTTATCTCATTGGTTATTTTGTTGGCCGGATTAGTTTCAATAAAAACATTACCGATTGAGCAATATCCCAATATTGTGGCTCCGGAAATTCAAATTTCTGCGGTTTATCCGGGGGCAACGGCTGAAGTTTTGGCTGATACGGTGGCTGCGCCGATTGAGCAAGCCATTAACGGCGTAAAAAACATGATTTATATGTATTCAACGGCTACTTCCAGCGGATATTTGACGATAGGAGCAGTTTTTGAAATTGGAACAGATCCTGATCAGGCAACGATTGATATTAATAATAAAGTTCAGTCAGCGATGTCTAATTTGCCCTCGGAAGTGACCAAACAAGGGGTAACCGTGCAAGAAAAATCTAATAATATTTTGCAGGTTATAACCATGCAGTCATCTAATGAACAATATGATACTGTATATGTTTCCAATTATGCGTTGCTCAACGTTATTGATGAACTTAAGCGTATTAAGGGGGTGGGGGATGCCTCGTTGTTTGCCAGCCAAGATTATTCAATGCGGATATGGTTAAGCCCAGATAAGTTGGCTGATTTGAATATGACACCTACTGATGTTATTGCTGCAATTAAAGAGCAAAATTCGCAGTTTGCTGCCGGACAATTCGGGCAAGAGCCTATGAATAATCCTGTTTCATACACATATAGCGTAAATACCAAAGGGCGTTTAATTGATGCCGAAGAATTTGGTAATATTATTTTGCGTTCTGATAGTATGGGGGCGACATTGCGCCTTAAAGATGTGGCACGCATAGAATTAGGTGCGCAAGATTATAGTGTGCAGTCGACTTATAACGGCAAGAAAGCGGTAGCTTTTGCAATTTATTTGCAGAGTGGAGCCAATGCCTTAGAAGTTTCTGAGCAAGTCAAAGCCACAATGGAACGTTTGTCTAAGAATTTTCCGCAGGGTATAACATATAAAATTCCGTATGATACGACAGTTTTTGTTAAAGTTTCGATTGAAGAAGTTGTTCATACATTTTTTGAAGCTGTTGTTTTGGTTATTTTGGTTGTCTATTTGTTTTTGCAAAATTTTCGGGCAACATTAATTCCGATTTTAGCTGTGCCGGTATCAATTGTCGGTGCTTTTGTCGGTATGTATATGTTGGGTTTTTCGATTAATTTACTGACGCTTTTTGGGTTGATTTTGGCGATTGGTATTGTGGTGGATGACGCTATTATCGTGCTTGAAAATGTCGAAAGATTAATGAGCGAAGAAAAACTGTCACCCAAAGAAGCTGCCATTAAGGCTATGCAGGAAGTTTCTGGTCCGGTAGTTGCGGTGGCATTGGTTCTGTCTTCGGTATTTTTGACGATTGGTTTTCTTGGCTGTATGACAGGGGTGATGTATAAACAATTTGCCGTAACAATTGCAATTTCGGTTCTGATTTCGGCTTTTGTGGCATTAACTCTGACTCCGGCATTGTGCGCATTACTGATTAAACCTGGGCATAATCAACCGAATGCGTTCTTTCGTGCATTTAACAGAAGTTTTGAAGTTGTCACTGAATGGTATTTGAGCGGTGTACGTTTTTTCTTAAAACATCGTGCTGTAGCAATAGGTGGTTTTGCGTTGGTTTGCGTTGGAATCTTTTTAATGTTTAAGATTATTCCAAGCGGATTGGTACCGGGAGAAGATCAGGGGTCTTTGCTAATGGCTTATAATATGCCGCCGGCAAGTTCTTTGTCACGAACAGATTCTTTTGCTAACACGGTGGCAAAGGCTGTGAAACAAAATTCTAATGTATCGGATGTGTTAACTATTAGCGGCTTTAATATGTTGTCGGGATCACAAAATACTTATTCCGGTATCAGTTTTATTGTCTTGAATGATTGGGATTCCCGCAAGGATGATGGCCAATCTGCCGATAATTTAGCGCACTTATTTACAGCGATGGGAATGGGGATGGTAACGTCGATGCCAGAACTTGCCAATTTGGAAGGTATAGGTTACGCATTTTCTTTGCCTCCGATTATTGGAATGAGTACAACCGGAGGTTTTGAAGGGTATATTCAGAACAAATCCGGTGCAACTTCACAAGGGCTTATGGCTAAAACAGAAGAATTTTTAGCAGAAGCCGCAAAACATCCTGCTTTATCTAACGTTAAAACAACTTTTTCAGTTGGAACTCCGCAGTATCGTATAGATTTGGATAGAGAAAAAGCCAGAGCATTAGGTGTGGCAATTAATGATGTATACACGGTTATGCAGTCGACTTTCGGAAGTTTATATGTTAATGATTTCACTTATATGGGACGTAACTTTAGAGTAACATTGCAAGCAGAAGAAAAATTTCGGCGTTCTCCGGAAGACTTGCGTTATGTATATGTAAAATCAAATAATGGTCAGTTGATTCCGCTTTCAACTTTGATTACCGTTGAACGAGTTTCGGGACCGGAATTGATTAATCGTTTTAATATTTTTCCGGCAGCAAAAGTAATGGGGGATCCGGCATCGGGATATTCTTCTGGACAAGCTATTGCGGCCATGGAAGAAATTGCAGACAAGGTTTTGGGGAGTGATTTTTCTTTGGAGTGGATTGGTTCTGCTTATCAGGAAAAATTGACAGGAGGAGCATCAACACAAGCGTTTATTTTCGGTTTGATTATGATTTTCTTGATTTTGTCGGCACAATATGAAAAGTGGTCATTACCTTTTGTGGTTATTCTTTCAGTTCCGTTTGCGGTATTAGGAGCTTTGTTAGCTACATGGATGCGCGGATTGGAAAATGATTTGTATTTTCAGGTAGGATTGGTGACGCTTATTGGTTTGGCGGCAAAAAATGCTATTTTGATTGTTGAGTTTGCGGTAATGAAAGTGGAAGAAGGATTATCTTATGCTGATGCAGCTATTGAAGCCGCTAAATTGCGTTTTCGTCCGATTGTGATGACCTCTTTGGCATTTACCTTTGGTGTATTGCCCTTAGCGATTTCAACAGGGGCAGGAGCCGGTTCGCGTCATGCAATCGGTACAGGTATGATTGGAGGCATGATTGCTTCGACTTTTGTGGCAACGCTTTTTGTACCAATGATGTTTGCGATTATAGGCGAATTAATGTCTGTTAAGAAGTCAAAATAATTGTTAAAGTCAAAAAAATCCCCGTTCTCATAACAGAACGGGGGTTTTGATTGTATTCTAAAATATTATGCAATAATGTTCGGCATAATACGAGCTTCAACAGTTTTAATTTTCTTCTGAACGCCGGTACGCAAATTATTGAGCTGTTTGGCTTGGAAGAAATCTATGGTTTTGTTGTTGGAAACGAGATGTTTAATGTCTGAGCATACGCGCCTTTCTTCCAACTTCAGTTCACAAAGTTGGTGTTGTAATCTGGCAGTAGTGTTTTTGTTAAACATAAAAAGCTAGTCCTTTCTTAAAAAACATCTGTTAAAATAAACTTTTTACTGGAAAATATTTCAAAAATCTGTATTAGTATACATCAAAAAGGATAATAATGCAACTCAAAAGGAGAATTTTTGATGAGTTCTATAAAAAGAATTGGAATCTTGACTAGTGGCGGTGATTGTGCCGGCCTGAATGCTGTTATTAGTGCAGTAGTTAAATCTGCTACCCAAAAAGGTTGGGAAGTGTATGGTATTCATAATGGAACAGATGGTATTACCAATAAACCGCATAGCTTTGAAATTTTAACAGTTAAGAACTTTTCGGATACTCCTTGGCCTCGTTTGAGCGGATCTTATCTTGGTTCTTTGAATAAAGGCGTAAAAATGGAATCTTTGGAAGAAATGACAAAGAAATTTGCTATCGGAGTTAAAGAACTTGGGTTGGATGCTGTTATTGTAGTAGGCGGTGACGGAAGCATGAATATTGTTTCTAATTATTGTAAGGGTAGTTTGGTAAAAGTAGTCGGTATTCCTAAGACCATGGATAATGATACTCCCATTACCGAATTTTCGGTCGGTTTTCATTCAGCGGTTCAAGTTTGTACATCAGCAATTGACAGCTTAGAATTGACTGCTCGCTCACATAATCGAGCATTGATTGTGGAGGTTATGGGACGTGATGCCGGTCATTTGGCTATGCACTCTGCAATTGCCGGTGCGGCTGATGTTTGCTTGGTTCCAGAAATTCCTTATACTATTAACGGTGTTATTAATAAATTGAAAGAAATTAAAGCCAGCGGGCGTAATCATGCTGTTATTGTGGTATCTGAAGGAATTAAAACAGAAAGCGGAAACCTTGTTTCTACAAAGAAAAATATGGTCGGTGAAGCTGTATATGGCGGAATTGGTCAATATTTGTGTAATGAAATTAGTAGTCGTTATAATGAATTTCAGATTCGCAGTAATACATTGGGGCATATTCAGCGTTCCGGTGTTCCGGTTGCATTTGATCGTTTGTTAGCATCAATGTACGGTGCAAAGGCTGTCGAAATTTTGGATCGTGGTGAAGATAATAAGATGGTTGTTTGGAAAAACGGTGAAGTATCTTCTGTTGACTTGAGTGAAGTTGTCAAAGCCGGTACCACACTGTTGAATCCTAAAAGTCAATATGTTAAGGTGGCTAAAGAACTTAATATGTATGTTGGAGAGATTTAGGTTGAAATGTGTTCTAAAAACTTGTTGCATTTTTGATTGATTGATGTTACAAGCAAAGAGCAAAATTGGATTAACACTATTTGAAATATTGAAAAGGGGTGATTTAAGTGGTTCAAGTTACTGTTATCGGTAATGATGTTGCTCAGTCTTTGAAAGTTTTGAAGAAAAAAATGCAACGTGAAGGTGTTTTTCGTGAGATGAAACTGCGCCGTTGTCATGAAAAAAATTCTGAAAAGAAAGCTCGTCGTCAGGCTGAAGCTGTAAGGCGCGCTCGTAAGCAACTTCGGAAACGCTTAGATACTGAAGGCTTCTAGTAAGCCCTTGGAATTTTGTAAAAGCCTTGTCTGATTGGACGAGGCTTTTTTGTTATTTTTGCATAATAAAAATATTATTGCTTTTTTGTTCTTAAGCAAACCTTAAGTTCTACATGTTGAATTATATGTGTAATAAGTGATATAGCATTTAATATTTAAGGAGAAAACAGATGAAAAATGTTCTTACAGTTTCAGCTTTTGCTTTAATTCTCGGAGTATCCGCTAATGTATTGGCTAATCCTTTAGGCGGCGGTTTTACCGGTCCTTCGCAAGCTGCTATCAGTGTTGCTGAGGCTAAAAAACTTGGCGATGATGCTCCTGTAGTTTTGAAGGGACGAATCGAAAAAAATCTTGGCGGTGAAAAATATATGTTTACGGATGACAGCGGTTCGGTTACAGTAGAAATTGACAATGAAGACTGGAACGGTGTTAACGTCAGTGAAAAAGATACTGTTGAGTTACGCGGTGAGGTTGATAAAGACCTTATGAACTTTGAAATTGACGTAGATTCCGTCATGAAAAAATAAAAGGTTTGGTAATGCGCGTATTGTTGATTGAAGATGATCAGCTTATCGGCGACGGCCTGAATGTCGGCCTCGGCAAGCTTGGATTTACCGTTGATTGGTTTTGTGACGGAGATGAAGGGTTCGAGGCCGTTTTTCAGGCTCCATATGATGCCGTTATTTTGGATTTAGGTCTTCCGGGTAAAGATGGTCTTTCTATTTTGCGTGAATGGCGATTGAAAAAACGCAAAGAACCGGTGCTTATTTTAACAGCTCAGGGTGATGTGGATCAAAGAGTTATCGGTCTTGATAGCGGAGCTGATGATTATTTGGCCAAACCGTTTGCATTGGCAGAAGTGGCTGCTCGTATTAAGGCGTTAATTCGTCGTCGCAATGATCGTTTAGAACCGGTTCATAAAGTCGGCCCTCTTACTTATTATCCGGAAACAAAATCAGTATTCTGCAATGAAAAGAAGATTGTTTTAGCGCCAAAAGAATTAATGTTGTTGGAACTTCTCTTAATGAATCGCAATAAAGTATTATCGAAAGAAGTTATTGAAGACAAGTTGTATTCGTGGGGTGATGAAGTTTCAAGCAATGCCGTGGAGGTGCATGTACATCATTTGCGCAAGAAGTTTGGAAAGGGGATTATCAAAACAATTAACAGAATCGGTTATATGTTGGGGGACGGATGAAAAAACTCAGTTTGAAAATACGGCTTATAATTTCATTTTGTATTGCTTCTGTTGTTATTTTAGGTGGAGCAGGCGTTTTATCATGGTTTGAGAGCCGCGAACAAATAGACGAGTTTTTTGATACGTATCAATTATTGTTGGCAAGACAGCTGTCTACTGCAGATTGGAAAAATATTCAACCGACGACTTTAAAAAAAGTGAATAAAATTGTTGATGAGTTGGATGATGACGGGGAAGAAGACGATGAGGCTCTCGGGTTTGCGGTATTTAATCAGGATGGTAATATAATCTTTCATGATAATGAAAATGGGCGTTTTTTTAATTATAATCCGCAAATTTCAGGTTTTGGTGAACAAAAAATAGGTTCCAAACAAAAAGAGTGGCGCATCGTATGGATGGATAGCGCTGATTATCAGCATAAAATAGCGGTTGGGCAAGAATTAGCTTATCGTGATGATGTTGCATTTGATTTAATAGAAGAAATGTTGTTGCCTTGGTGCTGTGGTCTTGTCGGCTTGTTGTTAATGATTGTTCTTTTGGTGCATATGGAACTCTGCCCGTTGCGACAAATTGCTAAAAATATTGCGCAACGTAACCCTGATGATTTTTCTTTGCTTAATGAAGATAATGTTCCGCAAGAAATTGTACCGTTAGTTAAAGAAATGAATCAATTGTTTGGTCGTATTGAATTGATGTTAAAACGAGAACGTAGTTTTATTTCTGATGCTGCTCATGAATTGCGTAGTCCGTTAACGGCATTAAAAGTTCAGTTAGAAGTTGCAGAAATGAGCGGAGATGATTGTGAAAGCAAACAAAAAGCTTTGACTCATTTGAGGGTGGGGATAGAGCGTAGCAGCAGATTAGTAGAACAATTGTTGGCATTATCACGATTGGACAGTGCAGGGCAGGTTGCGTGTTCGGAAGAACTATTGGATTGGAAAACATTATTAAGGCAGGTAATTGAAGAGCAAAATGCGATTGCCGGTCGTGTGCTGAATGTTAAAGTTATTCATGAAGATAGGTGTGTAATTTCTCATGGGCAGAATCTTTTATGGTCTTTGTTATTGCGTAATTTGCTTGATAATGCGGTACGTTATAGTCCCGAGAATACACAAATTCGCTTGGAATTTAATGATTGCGGTTTGATTGTTTCTAATAGTGGCGTGGTTTTGGATAAAAAGTATATACCTCATTTGGGAGAACGTTTTTTCCGTCCGGCGGGGCAGAAGGCTATCGGTAGTGGTCTGGGATTATCAATTGTGTGCAAAATTGCCGAGTTGCATGGTTATCGTGTTCGTTTTGAGCAAGAAGATGATATTTTTAAAGTAATAATCTTTCATTGACAATATGTTTTGACGAAAAAACTTGACAAAATAAGTCTTGTCAGGGCTGATGAATTGTGATATTATAGTTGCTATGATAAAAAGTTATTATGGATGATTTATGAATAAAAAACTTGCTTACAGCAAAAGCCATAATAACAAGACTTAGATTTGAATATTTACTAACTAATTAACAATAATAAAAATGGAAGTTTTAAAGATTACAAGTCAGTTCGGTCATGAGATTATGGCGGAAAATTTTGCAGCAGTAAGTGATTTGGCGATTGCCGTTGTTCCGAACAAGGACATTCAAGAGGAATATGATGCAGAAGTGCAGAAGATTTTCGATAATATGCGATTCTTCAGTGCTACGGTATTCAAGGTTCCTTTTGAGGAGCGTCACAAATACCAACATAGTCTGGATGTAGTACGTCTTTTGAAAGACGAAAAGTTGCCGGATGATTGTTGGGGAGAATTTGCTCGCACTCGTTTGTCTTCGCAGGATGATCCAGATACATTGACACAGTATCCGGGGTTGGAAGATGAGGATAACATCCTCGTTATTCCGCAGAAGTTGCTTTCTGATGGAGAGTGTGGTGTTAGTGCTGCTCAGCAGTCGTTGCCGCTTGAGGTCTTCGACTTCTTGATTGCTCGTCCTGAAAAGCCGGTTTTGGGGCAACACTTCCACAAAATCAACGACCGTCCGATTGTTGAGGATTTGGTAAAGAGGTTTGACGGAAGACTATATGTTCCCGGGCTTACGGAGAATGAACACGTGTTCGGTATTCGTGGTGTACAACATCGTGAGTACTACAACATGTATCGTCAGCTCAAGTTATCGGTGGGTATCGCGGGAACGCATACTTGGTACTTGTTGACTATGTTCCCCGAGATTCCTCAGGTTATCTTGTATAACAAGAGCGGCGTTGAACACTGGCCGGCAATTGCAGAAGCATATCGTAAGCAAGGCAAGCAAATCTATGCAATCGGATTCGATGAGAATACCGATATGCAGCAGCTCTCGAAAGAGGTTGAGGCAAAAGTTGCCGAACTCCTCGGATAACTGGGAGCAGATTGAAAAAGAACAGGTTTTGGAGCATATCCAAGACCTGTTTTTTGTTATATAAAAGGTTCAAATCCTGCGCCCAAAATTCATATACAACAAAAACCCCACCACAAGGGTGAGGCTTTGTTGTATCTGGTCGGGACGAGAGGATTCGAACCTCCGACTTCTTGCACCCCATGCAAGCGCTCTACCAGACTGAACTACGTCCCGAAAATATGAAGTATGTTTTATAATAATTATTCGGACGATTTCTTGCTCTAGCTTGGTAAGTTCGTGCAATTTGCACTCACTAACCGCGCGTCGGTCACTCGTTTGCTAATTTCGTTGCAGTTGCTGTCGCTTCCTTAACTCAATAATCAAACTTCGTCTTTTACGGTAAAAAATATCGTTACTTCGATATTTTTTATCCTCAAGCCCATGCAAGCGCTCGACCAGACTGACAATTCCGACTATATTTCGCTGCGCTTCATAGCCATTCGCTGGCTCAATAAGTCTCATTGCTTGGCTCATAAAATATTGCCGTTGGGCAATATTTGTATTTCGCAGTGTCCCGAAAATATGTGATTATCTAGATAATCGTTACCTTGTATAGCTCATAATAATTTAATATGCAAGGGCTTTAATGATTTTTTTATTTTTTGCTTTGCATCAAAGCCGTATTTAATTCTTCTTTTAATGATTTTAGTTGTTTTTGAAGGTTGGCAATGAGTAGGTGAGTGTTTTCATCCGAAGTAAGAGAAGCTTCTGTTTCAAAAAAATCTTTTTGAATTTCTTCTCCAATGAGATTTTTAATCCCTTTTTCCTTAAATAATTTTTGCACACCTTCAATGGTATATCTTTTGTCGTACAGGTAATATTGGATTGTTTTTACCAATTCAACATCATCAGGACGATAATAGCGCCTTCCGCCACTACGTTTCATGGGTTTGATTTGAGAAAACTTTGTTTCCCAAAAACGCAGAACATGAGTGGCAATGCCAAGTTCCTCAGCAACTTCAGCGATAGTACGAAATGCAGATTTACTTTTATTGACCACCATTGTGCGTACCCTAAATATTAGGCGTTGATTATTTTACGCATTGTTTGAGATGGTTTGAAAGAAATGACGCGACGAGAGTTGATAACAGCTTCTACACCGGTTTTAGGGTTGCGACCGGAGCGTTCTTTTTTATGGCGCAATGAAAATGTTCCGAAAGAAGATAGTTTAACGTCATTGCCGTTGCTCAAATCTTTGACAATCTCATCTAAAATCATATCAAGAATCTCATTAGAATCTTTTCTGGACAAACCAATTTCTTGGTAGATAGTTTCTGCAACGTCGGCACGAGTAATAGTTTTCATTTCAAATCCTTATTCATAAATTTTTATTCAAATTTTATGGAGAATAATTAAACTAAATTATTCTCCATGACAAGAGTTAATCCACAGATTTTTATTTATTTTTTAAAGTCTGATAACAGCTCCGCCCCAAGTGAAACCGGCTCCCATTGCCGTGAGAACAATAAGGTCTCCTTTTTTGATAGTTCCATTGCTCATCATTTCGGATAAAGCCAAAGGAATAGAGGCGGCAGAAGTATTGCCGTGATTAGCTAAATTGGTAATAACCTTATCTTCAGGTAATTCCATTTTTTTGCCGACACCTTCGATAATGCGAATATTGGCTTGATGAGGTAGTAACCAGTCAATATCCTCAGATTTTATATTTGCCAATTTCATAGCTTCTTCAGCGGCTTGTGCCAGCGAGTTAATGGCATACTTGAAGACTTCTTTGCCATCCATCATAACGAATCCTGCTGATTGAGTACTGGATACGCCACCTGTTGTACATAAAGTATCATAATGATTGCCATCGGAATATAATTTGGTTGACAAGATACCGGTATCTTGTGAATCGCCATTTCCTTCACGTGCTCTAAGCACAATAGCGCCAGCACCATCCCCAAAAAGAACGCAAGTGTTACGATCTGTCCAGTCTGTGATTTTGGATAAAGTTTCAGAACCAATAACTAAAGCTGTTTTTACCTGACCAAGACGAATCATGTTATCTGCCATAGTTAGTGCATAAACAAAGCCAGAGCAGGCGGCTGATAAATCCATTGCCGGAGTTCCCGGTTTGGTGCCAAGCATGGTTGCTACCTTAATGGCAGTTGCCGGAGTGGTTTTATCAGGTGTGACAGTTGCCAAAATAACGACATCAATTTCTTCAGCGCTGATACCGGCTGTTTTTATTGCCATTTGAGCGGCTTTGAATGATAAATCGGAGTTTAATTCATTTTCAACAATATGGCGTGATTTGATACCGGTACGTGTGGTAATCCATTCATCACTTGTTTCGACGATTTTCGCCATGTCATTATTGGTTAAAACTTTGGACGGAGTATAGTGTCCGTGTCCGATAACTTCAGATCTAATAAACTTCATAAATAAC
>JAFTLF010000124.1 GCA_017452885.1 Alphaproteobacteria bacterium | reverse complement strand
CCACCGCTTTCATAAATTTCAAGCTGACGATTAGCCTCATATTCCACAGCCTGACAAGCAAATTTTACCGAGTTAACATTTTTAATTTCGGCACGAGGGCGAAATTCTTTTTCTCCGACAGGACGAATAGACACACTAGCATCACAACGCATTGAGCCTTCATCCATATTACCGTCACAAGTACCCAAATAACGAACAATTGAACGCAATTTACGTAAAAAAGCCCCAACCTCTTCCGGCGAACGAAAATCAGGTTTTGTTACTAACTCCATCAAACCTACACCGGCACGATTAAAATCAATAAATGTCTTGGTTGGTGAAATATCATGAATAGACTTTGCAGTATCTTGTTCAATATGCAAACGCTCAATTCCTATTTCTTTGGTTTCGCCATTTTCCAATTCAATTTTTACTACACCTTCACCAATAATAGGAAACTTATCTTGCGTAATTTGATAACCTTGCGGCAAATCGGCATAAAAATAATTCTTACGTGCAAAAGCCGAATATTTATTAACTTTGGCATTAAGCGCAATACCTGTTTTTAAGGCTTGACGTACGCATTCCTTATTCAACGACGGTAACATCCCCGGCATTGCAACATCGATAAATGACACATTCTCATTTACATCAGAACCATACGCAGTTGATGACGGCGAATAAATTTTTGATTTTGAGATAATTTGGCAGTGAATTTCAAGCCCGCATATCATTTCCCAATCGTTGTTTTTACCTTTTAATATCAATGCGCTCATCTTATTTCACTCCCTCAAATCCGGCTTGTTTTTCCAAAGCTGAAGCTGCTTCAAACACGCTTTGTTCATCAAAAGCCTTACCGATAATTTGCATACCCAAAGGCAAACCGTCTTTATTCAAACCAATTGGCAAACTCATTGCCGGTAATCCGGCCAACGATACCGAAACGGTATAAATATCATTAAGCCACATAGCAATCGGATCTTCTTGCATTTTTTTATCACCGACCGGAAAAGCCGCAACCGGCGAAGTCGGTGTTAAAATTACATCACATTTTTCAAAAGCTTTTACAAAATCATCTCTGATAAGACGTCGAACCTTTTGCGCTTTTACAAAATAAGCATCATAATAACCAGCTGACAAAACATAAGTACCAATCATAATACGACGCTTAACTTCTTTACCGAAGCCTTGAGTACGCGAATTAATATACATTTCATCAATACTGTTACCATCAACTCGATTGCCATAGCGCAAACCGTCATATCGAGCCAAATTACTCGAAGCTTCAGCCGGCGCAATAATATAATAAGTTGCCAAAGCATATTTAGTATGAGGAAGTGAAACTTCAACAATTTCAGCACCTTTATCTTTTAACATTTCGGCAGCCTTATCCCAATAAGAAGCCACTTCTTCATTTAGTCCATCAACACGATATTCTTTAGGAACACCGATTCTCATTCCCTTAATATCACCTGATAAAAACTTTTCAAAATCAGGAACATCAACTTTTGCCGAAGTAGCATCTTTAGCATCATAACCGGCCATATTTTTTAACATTATGGCACAATCACGTACATCTTTAGCAATCGGACCGGCTTGATCTAATGATGACGCAAAAGCAATTACTCCATAACGAGAACAACGACCATATGTTGGCTTTATACCGGTAACACCACAAAAAGCCGAAGGCTGACGAATTGAACCACCGGTATCAGTACCGGTAGCAGCTGCACACATTCTTGCACTAACTGCCGCAGCCGAACCTCCTGACGAACCACCGGCCACCAATTTAACATCTTTGCTCCATGGATTTATTACCGGACCGAAAGCTGATGTTTCGTTACTTCCACCCATGGCAAACTCATCCATATTCAATTTGCCAATAAAATTAGCACCAGCCTCAAGAAGCTTTGAAGTAACTGTTGCTTCATAAGGAGGAACAAAACCTTTTAAAAAGTTCGAACAAGCTGTTGTTTCTATTCCTTTGGTACAAAACAAATCTTTAACACCCAAAGGAATACCTTCTAAATCACCGCTAGTTCCATTTTCAATTTTTATTTGGCTTAATTTAGCTTGTTCCAAAGCTTTTTCAGAACATTCACAAACAAACGCATTTAATTCACGTTTTGCTTCCATATTTTTGATATATGCTTGAGTTAATTCAATAGCTGTAAATTCTTTATTTTTTAGAGCCTCTCGAGCTTGAGCAATAGTCAATTTTGTTAAATCAGTCATCTTTATTTCTCTTTTTTATTATCAATTATTCAACAACTTTAGGTACTGCAAAATATCCATATTCCTTCATTGGTGCATTAGCCAATATATCCCCAGAACATTGTCCTTGCGTAACTTCATCTTCACGCAACTGAATACTATTCTCATTAACTGAAATAAGTTGTTCAACATTATCTGTATCAACTTCTTTCAACTG
>JAFTLF010000123.1 GCA_017452885.1 Alphaproteobacteria bacterium | reverse complement strand
TCGCGGCTTCAATTGCATCATTGTCTTATCTGGTACTGCTAATTTGATTGACATGGTATTACTTACTCCCAAATCCTGTGTTCCTACTTGAACACAGAATAGAACAAAATACCTTAAGGTTTCGTTACCAAGAAAAAGTTTTTAAAATTTATTTGAAAAAAAATTTTTACAACACGCAAAAACTCAAGAGAATAGTATCTTAAGCCATGAAACAATCTGAGCCCCGATACCATTACCGGACACGACTGTTTTTTTCACAATTTTTCCCGGCTTACGCTCTTGAGAATTCAAAACAAACAACAACATTCCTATACAAGTTGAAAAAGCAGGACTATATAATTCATCTGGCAAATTTAAAATATTTTTCGGCCGCCCCAAACGAACCTGCTTATCAAGTACCATTGATGCAATTTCACGCACCCCCGGCAACTGAGATGCTCCACCGGTCAAAACTACCCGATGTGAAGAAACATTATGCAAACCGACTTCCGCCAATTTGCGATTCACCATTTCAAAAGTTTCTTCTATTCTTGGAGTTATAATGCTAATAAGATCTGCCCGCGGAATCTGTTTGATACAACTGTCATCTTCTTCACCGACTGGATAAACATTAATCGTTTCCAGATTATCTTGCGTTGTCAAAAAAGCACATCCGTGCAAAGTCTTAAGACGCTCGGCATGAGAAAAAGAAGTAGTCAAACCATAAGCAATATCGTTGGTAACATTATTACCACCAACCGGAATAGCTCCAAAATAAATCGGATATCCATGACGAAAACTTGCAATTGAAGTTGTTCCGCCTCCCATATCAATCACCGTTGCTCCCAGTTCTCTCTCGTCATCAACCAAACAAGACAAACCTGAGGCATAAGAAGAAAAAGTTCTTGCCGCAATCTCTAAGTGAGCATTTTCAATAACTGTCGCCACATTTCGACACATAATTTCCGGCACTAATCCAAGCAAAATATTGACGGATAACGTTTCGCCAAAAATATTATGCGGATCTTTAATTTCTTCCCCACCGTCTAAACGATAGTTTGTCGGCAAACAGTGAATAAGTTCACACCCCTCAACATTAATTTTATGAGTACCTTTTTCAACAACTTTACTAAGATCATTTTCATTAACCGGACGATTTTTATTCAAAGCAATTGATGATTCTTTAATAGCGCTTTTAATCTTTTCTCCGGAAATATTAACAATTACCCGATCAATTCTTTCATTTGCCATCTGTTCGGCAGTTTCAACCGCATTGCAAACCGAAAGTGTCGCCTGATTAATATCGGTTATCACACCGTTTTTTATTCCCTTAGATGCATTATACCCATAACCCACAATATTAATTCTACGATCACGACTAACTTTGGCGATAACACAGCATACCTTTGAAGACCCTATATCTAGGGCGGCAATGGTTGTTGCTCTGTTAAATGAATGTGTCACGATTTATTTTCCTTTTTCATCAAATATTGTGTTCTGGTACGGTTTTGTTCAACTTCGGTGCTTTATCCGAACCGCTCTTGCGGATCTTAACCACAATCTTGTTAGGTAATCTTAAATCAATGATGGTTAATTTACGTTTAAAAATACCTTTTGTTTCATTTAGTTTTAACAACTTTTTCCATGCCGCTGCAATATTTTCTTCCGGCAACTTAACGGTTACACCTTCGCGAATATCATTTAATATCAAATTCCAACGCCGACCGGAAATAAAATTAGCAACCTTAACTTTGTCCAAATAATCATACTTTTCATCTTTTAGTGCCATCATAAGATTTTTAAAATTTTCCGGAGCTCCGGCTCCCACAATCAACAAAATAGGCTCACTAACATGAAATTCTGCCTCAATAATTTTTCCTTCTGCATCAAGCGGATAAAACTTTTCATTAATCTGCCAAATAGCCTTAACTTCTTTTTCATGAATTTCAATTTGCAACACGTTGGGAAAATATCTCTTATGCACACTCACATGCTTAACCCACGGCAATTGCTCAAGTTTTTGTTTAATATCATAAACATCAATTTTGAGAATATTATCTCCACGCTTCAGATTAAGCAATGTATTAATTTCCTCTTTTGATGTTTTATCTCGTCCCGAAACAACCACATCATCCAAAACAAACCCCTGCGTGGCGGCCCAATCATAAAATTCATTTTTCAAACTATCAATTTTTTTGTTTATTAAATCATTTTTCAAAGTAAGTACCACCCCTACCCAGAAAAAAATAAACAACAAAATTCCCAAACTACCAAGCAAGCGCCACGGCCATTCTTTTTCTGGACGCACAATATTATCTGCCATCGGCTTTTTAACTTCTTCGGTTTTGCTTTGTTTTTCTTTTACCATTTATTTATGTATACCCAAGCGTTTAACTTCCCATTCTAAGGTAATAGATGTATGTTCCTTAACCTTTTGTATAATTGTTTCACCAAGAGTTTCCAAATCATACGCTGTTGCTTTTCCTGTATTAACCAAAAAATTACAGTGCTTTTCAGAAACTTTAGCTCCATTAACCTGTAAATCAGCACACCCTGACTTTTTAATTAATTCCCAAGCCCGTAACCCTTCCGGATTCTTAAAAGTCGATCCGGCCGTACGCACATTATGTGGCTGAGATTTTTCACGATAAGCTTTCTGCTCGGCAATAATTTCTTTTATCTTATCTGGATCCTGTGTTTCTGTTTTAAATGTCAAAGAAGTAATAATCCAATCATCCGGAAAACAACTGCTACGATATCCCAAAGTTAACTCTTCAGCAGGTACTTCACGCAACTCTCCGTCACCATTAACAATTGTGACATTAATCAATACATCCTTAACTTCTTTGCCAAAACAACCGGCATTAGTCTTAATCGAGCCTCCTAAACGTCCCGGAATTGAAACCAAAAATTCCAAACCGCCCAAACCGTTTTCAATCATAACTTTTTTTAAATCTGCATTACGCATTCCGGCACCACAGGTTATCACTCCTTTGCCCAATTCAAAACGACGATAATATTTGCTGTCTAATTTAATAACCACACCGGGAACACCACCGTCACGCACCAATAAATTTGATCCGCCACCAATAACACAAATAGGCAAATTATACGGTTTAGTACGCATAAACCATTCCAAATCTTTATCATCTTCAGGATAAAACATTACTTCGGCAGGTCCGCCAACTCCAAACCATGTATGTTTTGCCAATAGTTCATCACACAAATAACGACCTCGCACTTCCGGCAACAGTTTTACCAAATCGTTTTTTTTACATCCCAAACCAAACACTGTTTTTCCCCTATGATTTGACAATTTCTTTTTCAATTGCATCCGCAAAACGCTTTGCCGCATCTTTTATACCTGCTTTCTTGGCATTATCCGACATCTTGCGTAACTGTTCATAATTTGCAAATAAATTTTCAACTATTTCTTTAACTTTTACAACCTCAAAATCATTTTGTGCTATTGTAATACATCCTCCGACTTCTTCCAAATCTCTGGTATTAGAAGCCTGATGATTATCCGCTGCAGTCGGTAACGGAACCAAAATTGACGGCACTCCGACCACTGCAATTTCCGAAACAGATGATGCGCCCGAACGAGAAATTACTAAATGACAAGAGGCATATAATTCGGCCATATTTTCAAAAAAATGACTAACAGTAATTTCACAAAGCGTTTTTTCATAAGATTTAAATATTTGTTCCTCTTCCCCCTTACGACATTGTTGATAAATTTTCAAACGCGACTGTATTTCCGGTGTCATCATAGCCACCGCCTGAGGAATAACATCTCCAAAAATTTTAGCACCCTGACTACCACCCAACACCAAAATTTGCATTTTATCATCGCTGTTCAACGGCGGATATTCTTTATCTCTTGCCGCAACAATATTTGCTCGCACCGGCATCCCGCACAAAATACACTGTTTGTTATTCGGCGCATATTTAACATTGCGAAAACTCTGCGCTACCAACGTCGCATATTTACTCAAATAACGATTCGTGCGACTCATCACTGAGTTTTGCTCATGCAAAACCAAATCGGTTCCTGATAACAATGCTGCCATACATGCAGGAAAAGAGGCATAGCCGCCAAAACCAACCACACACACAGGCTTGTATTTTAACAACACATACAAAGCCTGCATAACTCCGATACCGGTCTTAAAAAGGCTTTTAATTTTGAATAACTTAGATTTTCCAACCACACCTCCGGACCACACCGCTACGTTTGGCATTTGTCCGAGCCGTCCTTTATAATTATCTTTACCCCTACTGTCCGTAATCAGCATCAAATCATAACCACGTTTTTCCAATTCTTCTGCCAATGATTCTGCTGGATATACATGTCCTCCGGTGCCGCCTGCTGTCAAAATAATTAACGGCTTTTTATCAATATTACTCATCTTTATCCTCCGCATGAACATTCTTTCGCGTAATTGCCAACAACATTCCCATACCAATCGCAGCTCCCAACAATGCAGAACCGCCATATGAGATAAACGGCAAAGCCATTCCCTTAGTCGGAGCAATGTGTAAAGTTGATGCCATATTGATAATTGCTTGCAAACCAAAACTTGCTGCTAGCCCTGAGGATGCCAATATAATAAACAAATTATTTTCTCGACAAGCTAACAACATGGTACGAATAACAATCGTTGCAAACAACATGACAATAAACAAACAAAATACCATACCATATTCCTCAGCAGCTACGGCAAAAATAAAATCAGTATGAGCATCAGGAATATGTAGTTTTGCCACTCCCTCTCCTGGACCGACACCAAACCATCTCCCGTTTTCAAAAGCGGCCATAGCCTTTTTCACCTGATAACTAAGTTCAGAAGAAAACAGTTGCACAATACGCGCTTGAGCATGCGGAAAAAAGAAATAAATACCCACAGCTCCAATCAAACCAACACCTACAAGCATCCATACAAATACTAAAGGCAATCCTGCCAAAAACAATTGGAAGCACCAAATTACTGCGACAACAATAAACATCCCAACATCTGGCTGAGCCAACAACAAAATTGATGTCAAAACAAACAATCCGATAGAAAGAATCATCCCCGGAAAATCCTGATATTTTTTTCCGGCCTCAAATAGCAGTGCCACCACTACAATAAACAAAGGTTTAACAAATTCAGACGGTTGCAATTGCAAACCAAAAATAGAAATCCATCGTGTTGCGCCTTTATTTTCTACTCCGACAAACAAGGTCAACAACATCAACAAAACGGTAGCAACATAGCCCAAAATAGCAATTCTGCGAATATTCTTCAGCGACATCATGGATAAAAACAACATACCGGCAACAGCTACCGGTAAAAACAACATCTGTTTTTTTACAAAATGAAAACTACCATAACCAATACGATTAGCCACCGAAGGACTGGCAGAAAAAGTTAAAAAAGCCCCGAGAATAATCACCACAGCAAACATAAGTAGCAAAATTTTATCTATTGTCCACCACCAGTTTGCAAAAACGCTACGACTATTTCTCGAAAAACTAATCATTTTTATTGTCTACCTCATCTGCAAAGCCAACAAACCAATAATCGCCAAAATTATTCCTATCACCCAAAAACGAATAACCACACGAGTCTCCGGCCAACCGCATTGTTCAAAATGATGATGTATCGGAGCCATTTTAAAAAATCTTTTTCCACCTGTACATTTAAACCAGAAAATTTGTATCATAACCGAAAGAGCTTCTGCAACAAAGACAAAACCAACAATTGCCAACAAAATTTCCTGCTTAAGAATAACCGCTACAGTTCCTAGCAAACCACCCAAAGCCAAAGAACCGGTATCACCCATAAATACTTTAGCTGGTGCAGCATTAAACCACAAAAATCCTAAACAAGATCCGACAACCGCTGCACAAACAACAGCAATCTCGGCAGCATGCGGCACTGGCAACAAATAATATTCGCCAACAAAATCAGCCCCAACAACATAGGCAAAAATCATAAACACGGCAAAAGCAAAAACTGACAAACCAGAAGCCAATCCGTCCAAACCATCGGTTAAATTAACCGCATTAGAACTACCGACAATCACAATCATGGCAAACGGCACGTAGAACCACCACAAATCAAACATCAAACTCATAAAATAAGGAACATTCAAAACAAAACGTTCTTTTTCCGGCATCAAATAGGAAATTACGCTAACAGCAATCAGTGCCGTTGAAAATTGCAAAAACAGCTTCATTCTAGCAGTCATTGCATTAGTAGTCTGCTTGGTAACCTTAACATAATCATCCGCAAAACCGACAAATCCAAAAACAACCAACACCAGTATTGAAATCCACACCAAAGAATTAGACAAGTCTGCACAAATCAACATACCGATAATTGACGCTCCCAATATCAACAATCCTCCCATTGTCGGGGTTCCCTTTTTGGTAAGCAAATGCGTTTTGGGACCATCTTTGCGAATAGGCTGTCCTTTTGATTGTCGAGCATGCAAAATCTTAATTAATCTGTCACCAAAAGATAATGTCAAAATCAATGCAACAAAAAATGCCATAAAACAGCGTGAATAAACAGTATTCAAATATTCAGGTGCTGAAATCAGATTAAACAGATATTGCAACATAGAAAAACGTCCTCAAAATTAAAACTTTGCTCCCAATATAACACTGTAAATCTAAATAAATATTAAAGAAAAGGCTGTTTTCTATTCTTTTGATTTTCTTCATTGTCACCCTTACTTTCACTCAGTCACCACTCTCTGTCACCCTCAAGCGTACATTTTTATGTGCCGCGCACCCGCCGTGCAGGTCACCCTCGGACACTACTCTTTCAGTCACCCTCGGACTTGATCCGAGGGTCCAAGAAAATAATCCAACCTCTGAAACGAATCACATTTTTGTCACAATGGTACCTGTAATTTCTCGTTGACATGGCGCGCGAAATATCCGATAATGAAACTAATGTCATAATTCTTTTTTTGAGGACTTCGCCATGAACGCTTTTCGTCTTGCTTTATCTTGTTCCGTTATCATGCCTGGCCTTGTTTGGACCGTTTTCGACGCCCGAGCCCAAACTTGCGCTCAGGCTCCTTCCTGTTCTCAACTCGGCTATACAAAATCTGTTGCCGATTGTGCCGGTAAAACTATTCTCTACTGCCCCTTTGATGCAACAAAGGCTTATTGCGTAGATGAAATTACCTGCGCTTCCCTAGGATTTACCGACACAATATCCGAATGCC
>JAFTLF010000122.1 GCA_017452885.1 Alphaproteobacteria bacterium | reverse complement strand
CAGCAGATGATGAATTTTATGATTCAGCACAATAATGTGAATCAAAATTCCGGAAATGCCGCCGCAAGCAATAACAACGCTAACAACATACAAATTAACACCACTGATTATTCTCAACAATTGAATCAAATTGTTGAGAAGTTGGCTAATTTGCAAATTAATGTACAACTTCCCGAAAATGCTTTTGCCACGACTACTGCCACTGCTCCTGTTATGAACGTTCCGACTGAACAAATTGTTATGTCACCAACAGCATCTTCTCTTAACTTTGATTTTGACAGCGACAAAATTGGCAAGATGTTGCAAGATGTGGTTGTTACTCAATCTAAACTTTATCAGGAAATGGCAAAATCGCAAACTGAAGAACTTAGTTCTATTATCAGTCAAGCTCTTAAAGAAAGCCAAAAATTATCCACTCAAAGTTTGATTGATGCTTTAAGTTCTCATCCGCTTATATTGCAAAAACCTGCTAATACAATAGAAACTTATGGTGAATCATCCTCTTTGAACGAGCAAGGTCCGGTGGGAGAGCCTGAATTTGAAGATGTTATTGATATTACCGAGATTACACCACCACGTAATGTACATTCAATAAATTATCCGCCGCATCTTCAGCCTGCATTTGATGAATCTGAGGAAGGATATAATGACGAAACAACACATGAAACTGTTGAAGAAAAATCTGCTCAAAATAATATTCCATTATTTGAGTTGGCAGATAATGCTTCGGAAGATGTTGTATCTGATGTTGATAATGACACATTCGTTTTGAATGAAAATATGGCTGAAGATGTTGAAATTATCCCTAAAAAGAAAAAAAAGAAAACAAAGCAAAAGAAAAAATCTGCAGAAAGTTCTTTTGACAATGTCTTAAATTCAACAGAAGCAGATATTGTTTTGAATGAGCTTTCCATAGATAACATATCAGAAGATACGGAGATATTTACGGAAACACCCATTTCCTCTGACAATGAAGACGATATGGGTGAACTTTTAAATAATGATTTAGCAGATGACAACAAAACGGAAAATAGTTATGTAACCAACAGAATGACAAGTTCTGCTCCACCAATGCCAGAAATTCCGTCTGATGAAGAACTTGGATTGGAAGACGATTTTGATGATAAAGAAGCTTTTGATCTTGAAGATGAAAATATTGGTGCCAATTGGCTAGGAAATATTGATGAGGAAAAAGCTCCAACATGGGAAGAAGAAATTGTTTCTCCAATAAGTGAAAATGATATTTCTCCTGATGACTGGGGATTTAGCAGCGATGAAAACATTGATATTTCCGCATCTGACGAAAGCAGCATGACCGAATATGTTTCTGAAGATGTTAACACAGATGGTGAAGGTGAAGAATGGGTATGGGAATATGTTGAAGACGAATCCTCCGTTGCCAACAGTAATTATAACAACGACAATTTGGAACCGATATTGCAGCAATCTGCTGTTTGTAGTGGCGATTTATATTATCAAAACCCCTCTTTTGATGGTGTTAGTATTTCGGCAAGTATCTCAGAAAGTCCAATAGCGTATAATCTGAGTATTACCGATTCTGCTGAAAGCGAAATTAGTGATGACCCCTATCAAAAGAATGTTATAAAAAATTAAAATTAATTTACAAACTGCACCGGCTCATTTAGATTAGAATAAAGGTGTATCAGACGAGGAGCATAATATGGAACAAAATCATTCTTTCAGTAGCGGCAAAGGACGAAGTGATGATTTGTGGTATGTCGACAATTACATTTTGTTAAAAGACTATTATGACCGAACAATTTCACGTGTTGCGGCACGATGTGTGCGCAAAGGAAATATTGCCGTGGAAGAATATGAACATTACGGATATATATTGGATTTGCTGGAAGAAATAAGCGAAACCGGAGAATACATTATTGCTCACCAACAATTATATCCTTATGTTGAAAGGAAAATCGCGGGTGGAATCAATGCTCTTAAGAAAAATCTTATGGAGTTTAAGACCGAACTAAAAAATAATGCTTCTCCGGACATGATTAAGCAAGATAAAGATGAATTAAAAAAATTCAAGGAAGCGTTAGGAGCCCAAGATAAATCAACAGATCCAACTGTCGGCGCAGGTATGTCTATGGATCAGGTTGTTGAAAAATTGCTTAATAATGCAGGACAATCTGCTCAACCTTCAACTCCGGATAATCCGCCTTCTGCACCAAAAGAGGTACGTTAATATGCAATACTTTGGCAAAATTGTTTTAGCAATAGCCGCGCTTCAACTTGCTGCTTGTGAAGCATGGAACAAGAATACAGTTGATAATGTTTCGAATACTCCTGTTTTCAGCGCCAAAATAGAATCTCCTAAATATCCGAATTTAAGGACTCCTAAAGGTGCAAATTTATTGGACTTGGAGAGTCCTCTACGTTGTTCGGTTAATTGGAATACTCAACAAATGATTTCGACTATTCCATATAATCTGACTGCTTTTAATATGGTTCGAAACGGTACTAATGATTTGTTGCCGCGTTTTGAAGTAACAGGTTTTTCTTTTGAAACCATGCCGGCAGAAAAAGCTCTACTTAAGTTGACCAAAGAAGCCGGAATTAAATTGGTTGCCAAAGATGCTCCTTATGCAAGCATTTCGGCAGATAATTTGCGCGGTGAACTTTCGGAAGTTATTGATATGATTACCGAAGCTGCAGAAATTTATTATACTTATAATGCCAATAACAAGACATTACGCATTTCTCGTAAGGCTAATTTCAGCTTATATGTGCCACAGTCGCGCCCGATTTTGTTAGCAATATTGGATGTCTTGCGTGGCGCAGGTATAACTGATTTTACAGCTGATTTTGATGATTATTCAATTACATTTACTGCAGATTATGAACTTAAAAATCAAGTCCTTAATTTGATTAATTATTTTGAAGAAAATCCTATTCTGATTGCTTTTGATGTTCGTGTCTTTACCCTCTATCCACATAACAATCAGGATATTGATTGGCAAGCGCTAACCAATGTGTTTGAATTTGGCGCAATTAAAAGTTCTCGTACCGGTGTTTTAGGTAGAGTATTAACGACATCTAACGATATTAATGTTGGTACGTTAAACGCTTTTTTGGGACAACAAGCGCGTGTTGAACCAGTTGCAGAAGGAAAATTTGTTGTACCAAACGTATGGTTTTCTCGTTTTGATATTGGCAAATGCGCTTCTCGATTATCTAAAGAGGCAGGTCTTTCTGTTTTGGCCAAAGCTTCTTTTGAACAAAATGATAAAATATTTACTGATTTGACCTTGGAATCACGTGACGGAGAAATAACTAGTTTTGATGTTCGTAGCAAATTAGGAGAAAATTTCCTGATTATCGGGTTACCAAACGGTATTTTTGGTGTCGATAAACCTAAATCCGAAACAATTGTGTTTATGGTACCAAGAATTATAAAAACACTCAAAACATCTAAGCATCTGGAAAACAATTTATAAAATACAGAGATTTGAAAAATGGATACGGATAATAATGTTACCAATCAAAATACGCAACAACGTCCGTTTTTAAAAAAAGTTAAACGGCCGCTTAATCGTACGCCGCAAACGCCTATGACATCACAAAATGATATTGCCCCAACAAGCAATGTCTATTCTAATAAATCGACAACCAATACGGGTTTGAGCAATTCGCAAGCTCCGTCTTCTCTCAGCAATCCTTTTGTTTCAAAAACAAGTAGCGATGACGCATTCAACCTTGATGCCTATTTAGATGATAGTAATCTTCCGATAAAAAACTCATCTGCAAATTCGGTTGCGCCGCGTAAATTTCTCGGAGAAGAGGATTTGCCGGCTTTACAAGATAATATTGCTACAGAAATTGAAGACACCTATGAAGATGAGATAGTTCCAATTTCTGATGTACCGCCATATCTTACCAAAAAAGTTCTGTTGCTTATCGGAGCTGTTTTATTTTTTATCGGTATTATCACAGCAAAAATATTCTTTTCAGAAGAAAGAATTGTACGTAACGGATTGCAAGGGGTTGTTGTTAACCCAGAGGTTCCTAAAGGACGGGCTCGTTGCGGTGTTGCCGAAAGAACACAGGGATGTGTATTGTATGTAATGAATCCGCAACGACAAGAAATGGCGGCTCGAGATTTTTATGATCTTGCTTCCCAGCTTACCGGACGACAACGCTTTGTTATTGAAACAGGTAATATGCGCTATTCCAATACAAAGATTAGACCCGGAGATATTGCCCAATTTAACATTCCGCCTCTTTAATAAAAATCCTGCAAATAATTATTTGCAGGATTTTTATTAAATTATGTTACTTCGGTTACGGCACGTAGGTTTCCGTCACGATTGATTTGAACAACACGGAGTTTTTGGTGCATTTCTTCAATTGTTTTTTGGCGATCTATTGTCGGATACGTATGCAAGATACGATCGGTAAAAGCTTGATAGGCGGCTTCGGAGCTTTCGGCGTGAATAGTGGCCAAACAGTTATCGTGTCCTGATCCCATAAGCTCCCATATAGCACCTGCATTACCTGTTGAAATTTCTCCTCCGATTATGGCATCCGGTGTAAAGCGAACAACCAAGTCAATAACCTTAGCATACGTAAGGGCATTGGTTTGCTCGGTACGAGAAAGTACAACATGGACACGATTAGGATGAGGAACAACAAGTTCTCGCGTATCCTCAATGGTCAAAATACGCTTGTTAATGTCTAAAATCTTTAACAGGTTGTTTAAAAAGGTTGTTTTACCTGTTGCCGTCGCACCGGAAACCAAAATATGGTCACCGCGTTTGATACTTAAAAGCAATCGTTCATAAGGATCATCTGGTTCTTTTATATCTTTTAGCGGATTAATTTTATGAAGTTTTTGTCCTTGCGCCAGACCATAATCCCCCAGACCAAAAGCAACATCATCCGAATGAACACGAATCGTTAAAGCTATGCCGCCGGTCAAATCATCATTATCATACATAACATTGCGACCGCATATTGCCGAAAAGCGATGTTCTCCCGGAATTGTAGCATAAACTACCGGATTACCTTGAATCGGGTCAAAAGGCAACTCATAAGTATTAGCAATTATATATAACAAATCCGTCAAATATTCCTTGGTAAGTTTTTCATCTTTATACATTACCCAAGGATAAGCTCTTTTTCCACGCAAACGCAACCAAACTTGACCGGAACGATTAACCGCCATCTCTTCTATATTATCTTGATTGTACCAATATGACAATGGTCTTAAAATTGATTCTAATACCGTAAAACTCATTTGATACTCCTCATTAAAACAGAGCCGGAACGCTGTTGTTGGTTGTAGATGAATTACCAGCTCCAGATGTATCACTCACCGTAGAACTCCCTGTTGATGACGGTGGCGGGGGTGGAGCCAGATACCCCGGAGTAGCAGCTGTTGCTTTGTTAGACTTTGGCGTGCTAACTAACGGAGGCGGAGCTTTAGCACTCTGAACATCAGCGTCAGCGTCATAAACAACGTCATCACCACTACTGTTAACAGTTTTAGAAGTTTTGGCTTCTGCATCAAATTTTGCCTTTTCGGCAGCTTTTGCTCCATCATCAATAAACACTTGCGGTTTTTCTAACTGAAGTGAAGAATCTTGATCGCGCTCAATTGTTCTGAGCCACAAATCAGTGTTAGGAAAGACAATAATGCGTGTACCGGCCGGAATATAAGTCATAGGCTTAATATTTGATTTATCCGCCAAAATTTCATCAAAAATATTGCTCATCTCATTTAAGAAATTTTGACGCGCGTCATTTGCTGCTTGTTGACGTGGGCTTTCATTATCAGTACCTTCTTCACTAGGTGCCATAAAATATGATGTGGCACTGGTCAAACTGGTTGTTAACACCGGCAAAGTATATTTTTTGAACAGTTGCTGATCAACATATCCAAGAGCTCCTGCTCGTCCTTGAGCATCGGCGGTCAATCCTTGGAACACAAACAATGAACCGTCCGGACGAATTAAGCGCTCCCATGAAATCTGAACACGAGCTGATTCCGAAGTCGCTTCAGCACTAGCGGTAACCCCTCCTAAAGAGCCAATCAAACGACTGCCTGCCGGAATAATAATATTACGTCCTTCTTCGGCATAGACATTGCGCTCAACAAACGCCGTAATAGGTGCCGGATTGTTACTGTCAATTGCACGAGAAATAACCGCAGGTATAGGCTTATCGGCAAATATCATTTCACTCAAATCAACACGCCACGATGATATGACTTTGCCAATACCTTGCTCTTCCCAGTCTTTTTGCATACCATCAAATGCTTCTTTACGCACACCATTGCTAATCTTTCCTACGCTGATATTTTTGCGACGTTCCGCCATTGCAGCATTCAACGCAGCTTGTCGTACCGGATCATAGCGTTCTCCCGGACCATATCCGCCTCCGGGACCTAAGTTTCCTGCAGGTCCGGTGCCGGTACCATACGCACCGCCGTCACCAAAAGTTCCGGCGGGAACAAACATTTCTGACTTATCAGCTTTTTTAACCTCTTCAACACCGATTAAGGTACCTTCATCATCAATAACCAATCCATCAGGCATCAAACGGCCAATATAATTACCCTCGGCATCTACGACTGTTTTATCTTCTAAAATATCACCCAAATATTCACCGTCGGGAGTAAGCGCTATTCCCAAAGATTTGCGATGTTGCCCACTTTCCAGTAATTTTAGCGCTGGACTTACATCTTCATCTTTGACTACTTCTTCGGTACGAACAGGGGCTTTTTGATACCAATTATTGCTGATACCGCCGATAATATTACCGTTAGCATCTACGACATCTCCGCTCTCGGTAACTTTTCCGATAATTTTACCATTAGCATCTACAACATTGCCGTCATCATCGATATTACCGATTAAATTACCATCTTTATCATAAACTGCTTTGCCTTTAGCGCTACCACCGATAATATTGCCGTCTTTATCAATAACATTACCATCTTTATCTAACGTACCAATAATATTGCCATTAGCATCTACAACATTACCGTTTTCATCTAGATAACCAATAAAGTTTCCGTCTTTATCAAATATCATTTTACGCTTAGGCTGAGCCGATATTTTACTATAATATTGCAACGGATATGCCTGAGCAATTGTTTCATTATTCTGATTCTTAATCTCACCGGCATTGGATAATTTACCGACGATATTTCCAGCTTTATCTACTACTTCACCATTGAACGCTAAATGACCGACAACCAGTTGCGTCTTTTCACGAATATTATAATCACGGCTACCACGACCGATAACATTCTGATCTTTATCTAAAAGAAAACCTCGCTCAATCCGTCCAAGACTTTGATTGGTGAAGCTCACCACATCACCATTACGATTGATATAACCGATTGCATTATCATCAGCATCATATACATAAAAATCATTTAAGGCATAACCTATTTTTTGACCGGAAGAAACAACATATCCCTCAAAATTAACACGTCCTACTTCATTGAATTTATCATCAACAACGGAGCCATCAACCAAAACACGCCCCATAAAGCGATTATCCAGATTAAAGGCAACTTTATATTCCAGCATTGCTCCAACCGGTATTCCTGATGAAGAGTTAATATTTCCGTCCGGTTGCTGATAACCAATAATATTATCTCCCGAACCTATAATATCACCAATCATAGACGCATAACCTATTATGTTGCCATCAAAAGCCATAGCACTTCCGAATTTGACAGCTCCGGCAACAGCCATGCCATCAGCATTGCGCAAAATTCCGCTTTTGTCTACACATCCAAGATTACTTTTTTCCAAATTAAGAACTTTTCCATCACTACCGATAAGACCGCTTATATTACCATTATAATCAACCACCGGTGCTAATGGAGTTAAAAAGCCCAATATACTACCGCTATCACTCAATACTTGTCCGTTGGACAAAGCTTTTCCTAGATATACACCACGAAAATTCTGGACATCACCACGAGGTGTTACAACACCGACAACCTCGCAATCATTATTAAGCATTGCCCGATACGGTAACAAAAATCCGATTACGATATTATTGTTGTCTATAACCAAGCCACGTTCGACTACATGCCCTATTTTAGCGCCGGATAAATTATTAACATTACCAAGAATATCTACATAACCTAAAAAGTTACCGGTAAAATCAGTGGCAATATTCTCCGCATAAGCCTGACCTATTTGAGGCTGGTAATTGTTGCTGACGGTTTTATTTGTTTCAACCACAAAATTATTCGGCAATATTTTAGCCATAACACGCAAAGATGTATCCAATATTAAATTCTCTGCGCTTAAATTACCTAAATATTTTGCCGCTTTTCCAACAGCATAGATAGCATTAATACTTTTGGCCGTTAGCTTATTTTGCTGATTAACTAAATACCCCTGTGCAGTAACATACCCCTCGTCAATTCCCCCTTCATTTACGGCTCTACCATTTAAACCGATTATTGATACACTGCTACCATTGGGGCTATACAAAGAACCAATATTTTGAGATGTTCCAGAAAATTCACCGTCCTGATTAAAAACATATCCAAAGGGAGATACTAAATATTGTTTGGAATCAACAGTCATTTGACTTCCTATACCATTGAGTCCTAAAACATCTCCGCTGTTGGAAAAAATCATTTTATGACCATTAACAAGGCCTATCATGCGTCCGGAAAGATCATAAGCTTTATTGTCGATAGTATAACCTAACGGAGTACCATTCAAAGAAATAACACTACCTCCCGGTAACGCGTGACCACGCAGGCTTCCCTTATAATCAAAAACAGGACCATTCGCGGCAATCTGACCAACGGAACTTCCGTCTGCAGAAAAAACAACTCCTCTGGCTCCGACAAGTGCGGTAACCGATTTTGCTCGCGCTAAATTGCCATCTGGCAGGACACGCCCCAAATATTTACCTTTCATATCTGTTGCCGTTGCCGCAATATCTATGCCGTAGCCAATAATTTTTCCGGAAAGATCTGCTACTCGTCCATCTGCACGAATCCGACCAACAACCTTACCACCGTCAATGATTTCGCCATTATAGCTTACATATCCTAAATAATAACCGCTATTATCAAAAGCATATCCGGATCTGACAATGTGTCCAACAATCTGATTTTGCTCATCATAAACAAAACCATTAGCTTTAATTTGCCCAATTACTTGAGAATCAAAATCAGATACCTGACCGCCGGGGGTTACACTACCGATAAATTCTCCCTGCAAAGACACAACCATTTTGGAGGAGATCAAACGACCTTCCAAAATATAATCATTACCAACTTTACGATAAGCATAACCATCAGGCGTTACCACACCAATTTGCTGCCCCTGAAGATTAGTATACAAACCATCACCGGTTATTCTTCCAACCGTTTTTCCCTCATCAGAATAAACCAACCCCGGAAAAACAACCGCGCCGATAATATCAAAAAAATCATTAACAACTAAGCCATTGGGAAGCACTCGCCCAAGCACTTGTCCAGATGCTGAACGAACAGAACCATCATTATTTACTTTACCAAGCAAACGAGCATCATTACCAACTGCTATCCCCTGAGGAATAACTCCACCAACGAGCTTACCGTCAAAACCGACTATAAAGCTATCGGCGGTCACATTACCGATAAGTTTATTGTCTGCGCCAACAACTTTACCATCAGGAATAACTTTTCCTAGAATTTCGCCGTCAAAATTAATAGCAGTAATTTCCTGTGCCAAAGCAGAAAATGCAAAGACAGTACAAACCTGTGCCGTTATCAAAAACAGCGCAGTTTTAAATATCGTCTTGATTCTACCTTCACAAGTCACTTTTAATTCCTCCGATTTTTAGCGACTTCTTGTAAAACATAGCCGGCAACTTTCTTGTCTAAATCAATAAAAGAGCCGTTGCTTTTAACATAACCTATATTTTTGCCCTCAACATCAATCACACTGCCATCATACGCCAAACGTCCTTTATAGCTACCATCATTGCCGAGAATAGACGCTCCTATTTTATAGATTTTTCCTAAAATACCGTCTTTCAAATCAATAGCCAAACCACCAGACAGACTTCTACCGATTATACTATCATCTTTACCAATAATTTTACCATCAAAAAGAACATAACCCACAACTTTATCTGTGTTTCCAATAACTATATCACCATCAACCACTTCACCTATAAGTTTTCCGGCAATACTGACAACATTACCATCAGACAAAGCTCTTCCTACTACGACATTTGATGAATTTACAACCGCACCATCAGGTCTGACAATTCCGACAGGATTGCCGCCAAAATCAATTACAACACCTGTTTTAACCACACTAAGATTATTATCGGTAGAGCCACCTGGTAAAATAGCGGTTATTACCTCACCTTTTATATCGGTAATATCACCAAGAGAATTTAAAAATCCTTTATAATTCCCCCAAATATCAATAATGGTATTTTCAGGAATAACTTCACCGATAACCTTCCCTTTATCATCAACAATCTTTTCGTCATGAGTTACTTTTCCGGCAATTTTACCACTAAGATTAATAACTTTTCCATCGGCAGTTACATAACCAACATACGATCCGTCATATCCCACAGCCGCTCCACGACGAACAACTGCCCCTAAATATTCGTTTTTATAATTAAAGAATTTACCTCGACCATCTAAATACCCCAAACGATCGCCATAACGACTAAAGACTTCGCCATTCTGATAAGAAACCCCAATATTCTCACCACGCAAATCAATTACTTCACCTCGCGGAAGCTTTGAACCGAGTATTGAATTATAAAAACCCATGCCATCATTTTTTATCTTACCCTGAGCAATGCCTTTGCCGCTATATATATTGCCGTCTGGAAACAAAGTTCCCATAACATTACCACGAGAATTTACAACCGCTGTACCAGCATCTAATGCGATACCAATAATCATATTATTTTCATCTAAAACAAGATTATTCGGAGAGAGCTTTGCCGATGGTTTTCCATAAATCCTCACCTTGGCATCATCGTCAATGATATTTATATAATTGCCATCAAAATCAAAAGCATATTTTTGCTCAACAATTTTACCTATATAGGCTCCCTCATTATTAAACACATCACCATTTAATCCTACACAACCAATCGGAAGCTTCGCATCATTGATAACGCGATTTTGATTATCAATTCTTCCTAAATATTTTCCGTCATAGTCAATTGCAACTCCCTGACGTGCAACATGGCCTATATAATCACCTTTTTCATCTAAAACACTACCGTCAGGATTAACGCAACCAATATAACGATTGTCTTTATCCTTTACAATTCCGGTATTATCAACCGTACCCAAAAAACGACAATTATTATCAAAAACCGGACCTTTTCTCAACACTTCTCCGGCATATCTTCCCTCGGCATCAAGAGCTATTCCTTCCGGAGTTATGCGCAATTTTGTATCTTCATTACCTTTTTTGATAATACCGTCTTTATCCAAATATCCTAATTGCTTACAGCCAAAGCCGACAACAAAACCGCCGCTGACCATTTTGGCAACAATTTTTGAACCATTAACATCTTTAACCAAACCATTGGGCAAGGCTCGACCGACAATTTGTCGAGTAGAATTTTCAATACTTCCGTCATTTTGAAGTATGCCCAGCAATGTTCCTTGAGGTGTTATCGGCAACTTGCTTAAATTAACAACCGAGCCGATAATATTTCCATTTTCGTCAAATTGAACTTCTTCTCCGACATATCCTATAACATTACCGTTAAGATCAACTATTGTGCCGTCTTCAAGCATTTTGCCGATAATATTACCGTTTATATCCAAAAGATTTCCGTTTTCATCGACATAACCGATAATGTTGCCGTTAGCATCATAAGCTACGCGCAATTTTTTACCTTGAAGAGCAGAATTTTTGGAAATAATATTGCCATTCTCATCAACATAACCAACAACATTACCATTAGCATCTACAACCGAACCATCAGGCATAACAACGCCCAAAACCTTACCTCCGGCATCAACCGCCACACGTCCGGGTTTAGTAATATTACCGATAACATTGCCATTCAAGTCAACAACCGTACCATCAGGAAGAACGCGACCGATAACATTACCATCCAAATCGACAACCGTACCGTCAGGAAGAACGCGACCAATAACATTACCATCCAAATCGACAACTGTGCCATCAGGATTAACATAACCAATCAAATTACCAAACTCATCATAGACCGCTCGACGATTCTCCGCAACACCAACTATATTTCCGTCTGCATCGCGAATCATTCCGTCGGCACCCACGCGACCAATAATATTACCATTGGCATCACGAACATAACCATCTTCATCAATAATACCCAGTATTTTACCATCCGGCCCTATTGCATAACGAACGGCTTTCGGCGCACTGCCATCAGCTGAGGTTTCAGAGATAGAAACATTTTCACATAACTTACAATCTTCTTTAGTAACAGCGTTACCACTTACCGGTACTTTGGCTGACTTGACATTGCTTTCACCTAAATTAAGCTCGTACCAAGAAATAATAAAATTATTCTGAACATTTCCAGCAATAACCGGAGCCCAACTCATAGTGATATGACAAGTTTCATCACCACTCAGCGTTTTACCGTCGCACCCGCTTTGAAAAGTAAAACCGTCTGCCGGAGGATCTGCCAACTCGACAGAATCAATTCTTATCGCTACTTTGCCATTTGTTCCTAAAGTTAAAACATTTTTAGCATCCGTTCCCAGAACAACCTGCCCCATTAAAACCGGATCCGGAGTAGTTGTAAGCGGAATTTCTCCTTCCATAGTAGAAAATTCAATATTTTGACTCAATGTCGGAGTACTAATATCTGCCAAAACATCCGCATTATCGGTGAATACCGGCTCTTCAAAATCATCTTCAACCTGATTGCTCTTAATCAGCAAAAATACACCAAACACAAATATCAAAAAAGAAGCAATACCAATCGCAAGAATAATGCGATTGGTTTTTTTAATATACTTCTCGGAATGTGTTAAATTATCTCTGCTCATTTTGCTATTTTACTGTGTCCTGACCACACTACAGAAAACGCCATTTCGTCCGAGTATACTACAAGTTTTATCTCCTTCTTCAAGAGTTTTGACCGGACCTACTCGCAAATGGAATAACTCCTTGCCTTGTCCGTCTGCCGGAGCATCAACTGAGAAAAACGGCTCATAACGCTCTAAATCTGCTTTATATTTACCAGACAATTTAGCCCACAGATTTTCAAGATTACTGACATCAGCATCGGTTCCCAATTCAATCGAAATATTAGAACTGCCGGCATCGGCAAAACCAGAGCCATAAGTATACTGTTGAGAATAAGGATTAACCGGCATGGATTGTGCATTAGAATTGCTGATTCTTTGCATTTTGGAATAATCAAAATTTGCGGCTGCACCAGCTCCTTGCTGATACTCAACATTAACATTTTGCCCATTACCAGCACCATTGTATTGCGGCACAATAACTTGACTCTGCCCTACTTGAATATCATATTGACCGGGAGTACCGGTTGCTCCGTAAGGATGCGTACTTCCAGCAGCTCCACCAGTTCCCTGTTGAGCAGGCAACCCGCTCTGAACATCCCATGTCGGCGGTAAATAATCAGCAGAATCAATTGCATATTCTAAGCCGGACGCATCTGAACGACGTAACTTGATACATATCAAGCGCTTGCCATTACGTAAGACCAGATCACCGACCCCCTCAACAATAATCAAACGATTATCCGGCCCTTTGGTTCGAAAACCGACCGGCACCTCAATACGTTCAACAATCATACTAACAACAGGTCGTTGCATCATGTTGAGAGCCTTTTTACCTAAATCAATGTAAGTAAAAATATCATCTCTCCAAACACGCTCCGGAGCAATAACAACATCATCCGGATTAGGAACATAAACCTCTAGATCAAAACGGAATTTAGAAGGATCCAACGGAATAGACTTCAACCAATCACTTTTTTGAAAACCACGAGTGAAATTCGCATCCACAGATTTACCGCCGGATGTTGTTCCTCCGGTATGAACACCCAATATGCCACCGCTGCCAAAATTCGGAGTAGCTCCACCAGAACCATCGTTTCCACCAACAACGTCAATATCAATAATTGAGTTGGTTAGACGCTCGGTATTAACAGCTTCACTCTTAACATAAAAGACATAACGATTGCCAGAGCGACCAAACACAATAACGTTAGTATCAACACCGACGTTAGCGCCTTTGCGAGGATACAACATCAGAGAGTTAGGACCAGATATTTGTCCGTCAAAAGTTGCATTATCACCTATAAAAATATCCTCAATCATTTCCCAATTAGGAAAATTAATTAAAGTAATCATCCCCTCACGCACACGAATCGGCAACACCAAATCCGGCGACCAATAATAGCGAGAATAAGCAGGCTTGCTTTGCCCCTCACCCAAATTTTGCAGAGGATCAAGCCAAGCAGCCTGTGTCATCCCTAAAGAATTAAAGCCAGCATATCCTAAGTTCATCGGCGTATAATTACCTTGCGCCTGCTCAGCACTAGCATCCATGACCTGCTGATTAACCTGTTGCGCAAAGCCCTGTGTTGACCACAAAACGGAGCCAAGAAATCCAACAAAAAACAACAAACTTGATTTTCTCGTCATAAGAGTCACCCTAAATTACTCCACTTTATTATAGGTCAAAGAATATTTATTAACGGTAAAACCGACCGGATTTTTAAGACGATCGCCATACTTAACCGTTTTTTTACGATAACCAACATTCAACGAAGCCGTCCAATAATTGACCTCCGGCTTAGCGGAATCCGGATACATATCGCGAGTTTCATACTCAACCTGCCAAATACCATTAGTCAGCTCATTTACAGAAAGAATCTTAACCTCACGCGACAAGCCACGAGTTTTGATAATGCTTAATGCTTTCTTAGCCGTATTATTTAAAAAATCCTGATAAATGTTAGGGGTAGACATTTCTTGAATAGGCCCTCCAGGCATCCAACGTGCCTCCATCTCCGAAATATCACGGCTAAAAGAGCTACGCATCAACACATATTGACGAACAAACACTTCAGTAATCGCTTTTTGATTACGCATCCCTTCACGAATAGGCTGGATATTATAAACCTGCTCAGAACGATTTTGGAAAGTCAACAAAAAAGGCTCGACACGATACAACGGCAAAACCTGAAATATCGCCATAATAAGGACCAGATTACAACAAAGACTCAACGCCGTAACAACTGCAAATGCACGCGCAGTCCACAAATATCTTTTTTCTCCAACATTGGCAACAAAAAGTTCCGAAGACTGTTTTAGAGCAGCTTCTTTTGCTGCTGCACTACCAATAAGTCGCCGACTGCCCCTGCTTCCCTCAATCCTTTCCGCCATAAAACTTTCCTACACTTAAATTGTTGCAACAAACCAGTCCGGCAAAGTTTTAGGAAGCTCTATTTCCATACAGGCACAAGGAGATAGCTTCAGTTCATCACTTCCCTTACCAATACCAACAGGCTCCGGCTCATAATACGAGCCAAAGCATCCTGACAGCAAAAACAAAACAAGCAACAACAGTATTCTAGAATATTTTTTCATAAAAGAAGGCCTTTCTTTTTCAATAATATATACTTATCCGGTTAGTATGAAGTTATACTCTTTTAGTTTAAATGTCTAATAAGTTGAGTATACTTATCAACAATTTGAATGTATAAAGCCTTTAGAAAATATCAACTTCAGTCTGAGAATATCTGATAACGGTAAAACCAAGCGGATTAATAAGACGACGACCCATAAATACGCGTT
>JAFTLF010000121.1 GCA_017452885.1 Alphaproteobacteria bacterium | reverse complement strand
TATTTCGGTGCAGGAAACACCTATGCTGAAGACGAAACAACAACCGTAACCGAAACCAGATTGATTCCGGTAGCTACGGCAGAGCAAGCTCCCGTTGCGCAAGCTCCTTGTGCCGAGCAAGCCCCCGTTGAACCTGTAATCGTTCCACCAACGGAGCCGGCCGATAATGATTTTATTAACTATCGCGAAGTTGCTGCCGATTATCGCGAATTTGGCGAGCGCAATCCTCGTGACCAAAGAATTGTCACCGCTGGTGCCGGAAGCAGTATGGCGGCCTCTATTCCGCCGACAATCGAAGAAGAAGTCATGGATTATGAAGATGAAATTAACTCAGCCATGGACGCTTCCGATGAAAATGATGCTGAGAGCCGTAGTCTTGGCTCCGGAGATGATCCGGTTGAAGATTGGTTAGCCGAGGAAGGTAGTACTCTAAAAGGCTTGCTCAGCGAATGGAGCGAGAGATCCGGCTGGAGATTAATTTGGAATACCAATCGTAACTATACATTGGCGGCAGGGGCAATGTTCCGCGGACGCTTTGCCGATGTAAGCTCGGCATTAATACGCACGTTTGCCAGAGCGCGCCCTGCTCCGATTGCAACATTTTATAAAGGTAACAGAGTCTTGGTTGTAGAAACCATGGAGGATGAGAATGCGTTTAACTAATTTACAAAAATTCAGTTTAGGAGCTTTGGTTTTAACTTTTGCGGCCTCATGCTCTATTTCAACAAGTATGGATGCAACAATCAAGCGCCAGACCGAAGCGGCCATCAAATTAACCGAAGCCGCTAAAGAGCCTACAACCGTTGCTAACCATGATTTGATTAAGGTTAAAGATGATATATGGCTGGGCGACAGCAGTACAATTGAATATGAAGGAGAACCTTTACCTTCGTATCTGGAAGGTAAAGACGGCATTACGTTGGTATCTAACCGTGCAATTACATTATTTGAAATTGGCGATATGATTAATAAGACAACATCACTCGGTGTTCGTTATGCGGCACAAATGGAAGCTGATATTTTAAGCAAAGGAGCTTCTAACGAACCTAAACCGGATTCAATAAATAAAGACTGGGCAGATCCTGATAAAATGTTGGTATCTTATCAGGGACCTTTAAGCGGATTGTTGGATGAAATTGCCAGTCGTTTTGGAATTTGGTGGAAGTATGAAAGAAAAGAAATTCATTTCTATAAATATATTACCAAAACTTTTGTGATTTATAGTTTGCCAACTAAGCCGACTTTGTCAATTAATGTCGGTGGTTCGTCTTCTGACGGTAGTGGAAGTTCATCCGTCAGTCTTGCCAACTCGGCAGAAGTTGAATTGTGGGCAAACTTTGAAAAAAGTATAACCTCAATGATTAGTGAAGGTGCTAAATTATCAATGTCACCGGCTGATGGTACAATTACCCTGACCGGAACACCGACCGATATCAAAAAAGTCGCTAAATATGTTAATGAGCAAAACGCTCGTTTGTCGCGTCAAGTTGCTATCAGCGTTAAAGTTTTGCAAGTTACGTCAACAGATACAGACAATTATGGTTTGGATTTGAAGGCTGCTTTTGATGATGGAGTTACATCTATCGGTGTTATCGGTTCTTCCGCGGCAACCGGAGGAGAATCCGGCCTGACAAACGGATTATCATGGGGTATCACCAAAAAGAACTGGAATGCAGATGCTGCGATTAAGGCTTTGTCACAGCGCAATAATACCAGTCTGGTTACCAGTGGTACAGTTACTACTTTGAACAATAAACCGGCACCGATTCAGGTTACTCAAAAGCAAAATTATATTGCGGAGATGACCAAGACCAACAGCGGTACAGACGGAAATAACTATGATATTTCTGTCACAACAGAAGAAGTTGAAACAGGCTTTACCTTAGATGTATTGCCGCGTATTCTGGAGCATGGTCGGATGCTGGTTTTGTTTAACATGACACTGTCTGATTTGACCGCATTGGAAAAGGTTGAATTTGGTGACGCAGAATCAAACCAATATATTCAGAACCCGAAAATTGAGTCACGCGCCTTTTCTCAAGAGTTAGCTATGACCTCCGGTGAATCGTTGATTCTGACCGGCTATGAAAAAGTTTCTTCACAAACACAAAAAGAAGGAACAGGTTCGGCTGACAATTCTTTGCTTGGCGGATATGCTAATGCCTCTAAAGAACGTAGTGTTCTGGTTATTATTTTGACACCGGTTGTTTTGGAATCACCGTTGATGCCGGAAACCAGAATGTCAATGAACTAAAAAACGCCTAAGGGAGAAAACCAGTGCTTGAAGAAGCCAAATTGTTAGATGAGGATTATGACAGCGATTCCGGCAAGCGGTCGTGGGGAACGTCTATTAATGTAGATGGAACCGTTTATGCAACCAGCTTGTTTTGGCAACCGCTGCAAAATTCCAGTGATCCTTTCCAAGAAGTTGAAGAGGCTTCTGCCGGTGTGCTTGAAGGTGCTGACCTTTTCTGCATCAAGAGCGGTAAGGCTCCACAGTTTGGTATTTGTGTATCTCACGAAGGTTATCACAGTGGAGAAACGGTTGGTGCTGTGGCACTTGCAACCGCGTTGTCTAATGTTTCTTCTTATGTAGCTGTATTTAAAACGACCGAAGGTTGGTGGTATACTTGTATTCGTAATGACATTATCTTGTCTGACGGCGATATGCTGTTTCTTAGCGAAGAAGAAGCAAAAAGTCAGTTTACATCAATGCTGGCCGTGCCGGACTGGGGCAAAAAAATTGCCCCTAAGGAGTGGGAAATTGAAGATACCGAGGAAATGGATCTCGGTGAAATTTTGGCTCGCGGCGCAAAGTCTAAACTGCAAAAAATTAAAGGCTTGCGTGGCGCTAAGCTGTTTTTAGTTATTGGAATTTCTGCCGTAGTCGGGTTGTGGTTGGTTTCAAGTTTGATTGATCGTCTGTTTTTAACACCGACGGTGGCTCCGGTGGTGGTGCCGGTAAAGCCCAAAATCGTTCAGACAGCAGCTCCGGTTGTTGAGGCAAAACCATGGGAACAAATGACTAATCCGAAAACCGTGATGATAGAATGCTATAAAAAGGCCATGGATTTGGTTAAAATTATGCCGCCGGGATGGGATATTGGTATGATTGCATGCGCTCAAGGAAGTGTGGCAACATCTTGGCGACGCAGTATCGGACGGTTGTCTTGGGCAAAAAAAGCCATGGAAGAATCAGAATTGCCATTTTCGGGATTTTCTTTTTCTGGCGATGGCGAAACATTATCTGCTACTTTGCCGATTTCCACCGGGGAAATGATTGCATCTCCACCGGAAAAAAATATGATGGATTTGCAAAACCAATTAAATGATGAATTTCAAGCTCTGGGGCTTAAAATATCTCAAGCCGTGGAAGTAGAAACCAGCGCAACCGGAAAAATTTATCGCAAGATAAAATTTTCATTTACATCAGATTATAATCCGGCAACTTGGAATGAGATGTTAACAAAATATTCAGGACTTCAGATTAATATGATAACATATTCTCCGGTTGACAAAACATGGCATTATGAGGGGGCTATCTATGTTTTATAAAATAAGAAATATTTTATCCGTATCGGCTTTGGCATTGTTATTGGGTATCGGCATCAGTTTTGATGCTCGGGCTTTGGTGACTTTGAGTGAGGAAGCTGCTAATGACGATATAAACAAGGATATTCCTGATGAATTTGCCATGTTTAACGATGATGATGACAGTAAATCTGCTCCTGCTCCGGTTTTGGCAAATAAAAAATCAGAAACAACCGATGAAATTTTCGCCCCCGAAAAAATCATCCCCAAAACAGGTGTTCCGGCAACTTCCGATAATGTTAGCGCCGAAAAAGAACCTTCTTTTGTTGCTCCAAAAACAAATGTTGCTTCAGCATTTAATGATATTGATGACGAACCGGCTATGGATGATGGTTTGTTTTCGCAAATGTCTGATATAGAAAAACAAACCGCATTGTTAAATCTGGAGTTGCGCCGTGAAAAAATAAAAAATGAGATAGAGGCTATCAAAAATCAACGTCGACAAGCCTTGATTCAAGAACAAGAAAAGAAAGAAGCGCAAGAAAAACAAAAAATAGAATGGGAAAAAGCTCAAGAACAGAAAGTTCTGCAAGAGCAACAAAAATTGCGTGAACTGGATATTGAGTTTGAAAAACTGCGTCAAGAACGTATTTTGAATGCTTATAAGAACAAATATTTGGAAGATGTTCAAAAATGGATTGCTCATGATGCTGACTTGTATAAGCAAATTGAAGATACAAAAAAAGAAAATCAAAAACTTTTGGATGATTCCAAAGACAAATTTTTGCAGTTGAAAAATGATATTGCAGCTTCTAATACCAAGGCAGCCAATCTTATCAGTAAGCACAAACAAAGAGTTGATGATTTGAATGCCCAAATCGGAGTTTTGAAATCAAGAATTATCGCGCAAGAAAAAGAACTGGAAGCTAGCAGACAGAATCCGTTTGAAGATGTTGCCTCTGCCGATAGCGGAGCGGAGAAAACCGAGCAAAGTGCCGAAACGCAAGTTGCCCCCATGCCTGAGTTAAAATTGCCGAATATGTACGCAGTAATGGAAATTCGCGGACAGGGTGGTGAGTTGATTGCTAAGCTTGTTAATCAGGACGGTACATCTTTCTATGTTAAGAAAGGAACTGCTCTTCAAAGCGGGCATACTATTGATGAAATTACATCGACCTATGTGCGTGCTGATAAAGGTGGTGTGAAGGATTATCTGTACTTTGCTGCCGGTGGAATTTTGCCTTTGGAGCAACCGGCCAGTTCTCTGAACAATGCTTTGGCAGCACAAGCGGAAGATCAAGAAGAAAGCTCTAATTTTGTGAGCAGTGTCGGCATTCCCGGCGTTGGATCTGCAATGATGGTCAGATAAAAATGGCTGAAGCTGAAGATGAGGATGACATCAAATTAGGAAAGACGGAAGATGCGGCAGACACAGATGCTGCCGTATCCGATATTCGCAAGCCTAATGATGAAAAGGAACCTGAAAAAAAATCTTCAATTATTGATACTTACTTTTCTAATGGCAATAGATTGTTAACTTTGCCCGGTTCTTCTTTGGTGGTTAACGATGACACGCGACGTTTGTTGGCATTATTTGCCGATGGACGTTTTTTGGTAGTTGAAACCCATAAGTTTGACGGTCGCGTACTCAGTTTTGAAGTATTAGCTCGCAAGAAAAAGCTAAACATTACTAAGCCTATTTATATTTCGCAGAATGAGCTGAATGCTATTTACAGCATCGGCGAACGCGCACAAGCAGCCGCAGAAGTCAGCGCAGATACAGAGCTTGATCAACTGCAAATGCAAAAAGACTTTGTGAATGTGGTTGCACAAGCCGCCGCCAAGAAAGTGTCGGATATTCATATTGTTGTGGCTGATAATACGGTTATTATGTTTCGTGTTAATGGTATGATGCATACCGAAATGGAGTATAATAAAGAATGGGGAGAGGCGTTTGTTCGTGCAGCATTTGCCTCGGCAGATATTTCTGACTCAAACTATACGCAAAATGAATTTCAGGGAGCGCAAAAACTTGGCTCTACACCGTTGCGCGGTTCCAAAGGTAAGTTAATGTTGCCACATAATGTGTTGGCTATTCGTTTGCAATTTAATCCAATTGCCTTTGGTTCGCAATATTTGGTCATGCGACTATTGTATGCCGATGATAATCCGGATGGCTCCGGCGATTTGGCTTCTTTGGGGTTTGGACAATTTGAAGAAGATTTATTTTATCGTTTGCGAGCAGTACCGGTTGGCTTGAGTATTGTAGCCGGCCCCACAGGATCCGGAAAATCTACCACCTTGCAAAGAAACATGATTAAGCTATTGCAAGAAAAAAACTATGAACTAAACCTTTTGACAGTGGAAGATCCTCCTGAGTATCCGATTCCCGGAGCCAGACAAATGCCGGTGACCAATGCCAATACAGAAGAAGAAAAAGCAGAACAATTTACCAAAGCTTTGTCAGCGGCTTTGCGATCCGACCCTGACGTTATTATGGTGGGCGAAATTCGAGCTTTGGCCTCGGCACAATTAACCTTTCAGGGGGCGTTATCAGGACACGGTATGTGGTCAACCCTGCACGCCAACTCGGCTCCGGCTATTCTTAACCGTTTTCGCGATATGGGTGTTGAAACATTTAAGTTATTAGACCCCGAATTAATCAAAGGGTTGGTTTCTCAACGTTTGTTTCGTAAATTATGCCCACACTGTCGAATGCCGGTCAAAGAGCGTCAAAATGATCCGTCTTTTCAGCGTTTGCGCACGGCTTTGGGTGATTTTGGGGTGGAAAATACTTTTGTTCGCGGTGCCGGATGCAAATTTTGTGGTGGCACAGGGGTGAAAGGTCGTATGTGTGTTCCTGAAATTATTTTGCCCGATGCCGTATTCTTAAAATTGATGGTTGACGGCGAAACTCGTAAAGCAATCGACTACTGGACCAGCGACCTTAACGGCAGAACACTGAAAGAAGCAGCAATAGAACGTATGCTTAAAGGGTTTATTGATTTAGATGAAGTGGAACGTTGGTGCGGACTTATGGATCAACGTCCGGTATATTAAGGCAGATAAGACATGGCAGAAGAAGTAATAGCAAAGAAAAAGAAATCGAAATCACTAGCAAAGGCTATGCATAATTTCAACTTGGTTGAAGAATATTATGCCCGTCTTGTTATGCAGTTTTCCAACAAAGTACGCCTAAAGCTTTATCGAAAAATCGCATCATTAATGAAAAACCGATTTTCGCTTATGGATGCACTGGATATGTTATATGACGGAGCCAGTAACGGCGGTAAGAATCCAGGAGAACCGTTGGCAATTGCCATTGCCGCTTGGGGGAAATCACTTAATAATGGTAAAACATTTTCCGATGCACTAAAGGGCTGGGCTCCGGATCGTGAAAGACTTATGCTTTCGGTGGGTGACGTTTCGGACTTGGAAGGAGCTTTATTAAACTTGATTAAAGTTACCGAAGGTTCAACCAAAATGATACGACCGATTGTCGGCGCAATTACCTACCCGAGTTTTCTGTTGATGATGGCGGTTTTGATTATTTATGCTATCGGTGTTTATATGGTGCCACCAATGATTGATGCTGCTCCCGGTGTTAGATGGCGCGGATTGGCACGAGATTTGGTTGATTTGTCAGGGTGGATTAAAGACAATTGGTTGTTCGCTTTTTCTGCTTTGCCGATAGTTATGTCTATCATATATTTCACCATCGGAATTTGGACCGGAAGAATTCGCGCCATTTTTGACAACATTCCGCCATGGTCTTTGTACAAGGTATTTACAGGTATTAGTTGGCTGTTGGCTTTATCGGCCTTGGTCAAAGGCGGAACACCGGTTTCGACAGCTTTGCGAGCTTTGCGTCGTGATGCAAGCCGTTATTTGAAAGAACGCATTGATAAAACTCTTGTCTTTATTAATAATGGTGAAAACCTCGGACAAGCATTGGGTAAGACGCATTTAGATTTTCCAGATAAAGAAATCATCAGTGATTTGAAAATCTATTCCGAGCTTGATAACTTTGAAGAAGCATTGGATAATCTTGCTAATGATTGGCTTGATGAATCCGTACACATGATTGAAGAAAAAGCCGGCGTTTTGAACATGGTGGCTTTGCTTGCCATCGGTGCGGTTATTGCTTGGGCGGTTATGGGTACGTTTGAAATGCAAGATCAGATTACCAGTGGTATGGGAGCAGGTTAAGATGACAGAAAAATTGAGAAAGTTTGTTATATTGTTACAAAGTGCTCTGATTTATAATTTCAAAATATGGATTGGTGTAGCAATTATCATTGTTGTTGCTTTGTGTGTATGGTTATTTACGCGCGAGGCTGATGTCGGAACACAACAGGCGGCTGATGAAATTGTTACCTTGAGCAATAACATTCGTCGTTATTATCAAAATCGACCTGATTTTTGGGGATTAAGCACCAATACAGTGATTAAAAATAAACTATATCCGCAAAAAATGTTGCAAAAAGAACAATTAATCGGTTTTTTTGGTAATCAGATTCTGGTCGGAAACGGAGAAAATGCAGAGGTCTTGATGCCAGGAGCAAGAGGCTTTGACATCATTTATAAAGGTCTTAATAAAAAGCAATGCGAAGAGCTTGCCAGCCATAAATTTGATGAAAAATTTTGGTTTGGAGTTACCTGAGTAACTATTATCAATGGTAGCAATCTGCAATATTTCACATGGAGTGATAAGGAATTTGCATTGCCGATAAAAAAGGATTTGGCAAAGAATATATGTAAAAGTTCTAGCACGTTGATGTGGCATTGCGAGTAAAACAAACGCATTTATTAAGGTATTTAGTTTGTTTTTATGAACATTCCGAAAAAAATGTTGAAAAATTTGTTATATAGTGTTTAGAATAGCAATTATTCATAATTTTTTAATCTATTGTGTGTAGACTACGTACAGAACGATTTTTTTGGAGTTTGAAAATGAAGAATTTTTTCAATAGTGAACAAAGCGGACGCTCGATGGTCGAAATGCTTGGTGTGCTTGCAATTATCGGTGTTTTGTCAGTTGGCGGTATTTCCGGTTATTCAAAAGCTATGGCAAAATTTAAGTTGACCAAAGCGCAAGACCAATTGACAATGTTGCTTATGAATATTCGTACGGCTTATGCGACTTCTCCGTCTTATAAGGGATTGAGTGCTTCCAGTGCCGTAAGTTATAATCTGGCTCCAAGCGATATGATTACAGGTACCACGCTTCATAATGCCTTTGGTGGTGGCGTTACTCTGGAAACCAGCAATAATGATTTGAACTTTTCAATCAAATTTGAAGGCTTAGGTAAAGAAACTTGCGCTAGCTTAGGTAGCACAGACTGGGGTACAGATGGTTTGGTTAGTATTGCTTTGACATCCGGTTCTCATACTGTTGATAAGCTTCCAATTTCTTTGCCGGATGCTTTTTCCGGATGTTCTGCGGCTACTGCCAGCAACACAATTACATGGACTTATTACTAAGAAGAAAAAATTCTTAAAAAAGCCACCATTCGGTGGCTTTTTTTGTTATAACTAAAGGCATATTAAACTTACTTTTTATATCTCTTTTATGACTAAAGATAAGATTGTTTGATCTCGCTATTCTTGTTATTCTGAACTCATAGGACCACAGAACTTGGGAGAAAGACAATGAAAAAGATATTTAATAGTGAACAAAGCGGGCGTTCCATGGTCGAAATGCTTGGTGTGCTTGCAATTATCGGTGTTTTGTCAGTTGGCGGTATTTCCGGTTATTCAAAAGCTATGGCAAAATTTAAGTTGACCAAAGCACAAGACCAATTGACAATGTTGCTTATGAATATTCGTACGGCTTATGCAACTTCTCCGTCTTATGATGGATTAAGCGCCTCCAATGCCGTAGATTATAATCTGGCTCCCAGTGACATGATTACGGGCACCACGCTTCATAATGCCTTTGGCGGAGATGTTGTGGTTGCTGCCGGTGGAGCAAATAATACAAATTTTGCCATAACATTCAACGGATTAGGCAAGGATACCTGCGCCAGCTTGGCTAGTACCGATTGGGGTACAGATGGTTTAGTCGGCATTAATATCAGCGGAGCTAAAGTTGATACGCCCAGCTTTACAGCAAGCCATGATGGATCTTCTGACGCTGCCGCTAAAGCTTTACCGGTGTCATTACCTCAAGCTTACAGCGAATGTTCCGGTCCAACCGCAACAAACTCAATTACTTGGATTTACTACTAATTTCTCTTGAGTTATTGAAACCCCGTTTCTGACCGGAAACGGGGCTTTCTTTGTAAAAAATTAACATCTAAATGTTACAATGCGTTATTATAACTCAATATAAAGAGGCAGAAAATGGCAAATATTACTGAAACTAAATTTTCCGATATTTATATTACTCCCGAAAAAGTAGCATATATTCCCGACAAAAGAACCGCCAATGCTCTAATCGAGTTTAAACCGGATGATTTTGAAGAGTTTTATGAATTAGTAAAAAACTCTTGGGATGGTGAAAATCCCAGCTATTCGGTTTCTTACCACAATGTTTATTATCGTGTTGAACGTTCAATTACAATCGGCGGTGTTCAGTATTGCGCCCGTAAAATGCCGGCGAAAGTTGCTCCGTTTAGCGTTTTGGGTTATCCAAAGGAGTTATCAACCTATTTGATGAGTTTGCGCAAATCTTCCGGCTTGATTTTGTGGGCAGGACCAACCGGTTCGGGTAAAACAACATCTATATCCAGCCTTTTAAAAGAATTTTTATCAACTGAAGGTGGATTTGCTTATACAATTGAAGACCCGACCGAGCAACCATTGGACGGAATTTATCCGGTATCAACCGGAGGACTAGGATTGTGTAAACAAACCTTGCCTATTGGCGGCAAGTGGGGAGAATCGCTCAAATCTGCTCTTCGATCGAAACCTCGTTATATTATGGTTGGAGAAATTCGTACTCCTGATACCGCCAGTGAAGTTTTGCGTGCGGCAACATCGGGACATATGGTTTTATCAACCATTCACGCCAATAATGTAACTGATGCAATTGCCTCGGTTGTTAAATATGCTTCTTCCGGCGGCATGAGCGAGGATTTGGCTTATGATCTGTTGTCTCGCGGACTGTTGGGCGTTATTCATCAATCACTTGAGGGCACAACAGTTAAAAAACCGCAAATTTCATTCTTATTTGCTAATCCGGATACAACTAAAGGCGATCAAGTTCGTGGTATTATTAAGACCGGACGACTTAATCTGGCAACCTCTATTGAAACTCAAATGACGCGTATGTCCAGAGGTTTAGCAATGTTTCCTGATATTAAAATTCGTGATGAATAATCACAAATCCCACGGGAAAACAATCCAATTGTCTGGCATTTCCGAGGCAAAGATGTCTACAACATCTTTGCCTTTTTCTTTGCTGTAAACAGCAACAAAACAAGCCTGAGGATATAATTTACGCAAGATTCTAAAAGTTCGTCCACTGTCAGATAAATCATCAACAATCAGTGTCTTGTCATCAATGTTTTGCAATGTTTCGGCAATTTTTATTTCATCATCATTGCGTTTTTTAGTTCCGTCATAGCTTGCCATATTAATCGTATCACAATTGCGAATATCCAGCTCGTATGCTAATATTCCGGCTGGAATTAAACCTCCGCGGCTAACGGCAACAATGCGATTATACTCTGTTCCGGAAGACTTTATCTTAGATACAAGAAGCTTAGCATGGGAATAAAATTCATCCCAAGTCAGATAGATTTTATTAGTCATTATGCGGTAATCCTTCTCCGTATTTTACTTTTATGCTATAAATTTTTTCGATAATATCTTCGTCATCCCAATCCACAGAACCACTGATACGTCCGAATTCATCTCCAAACTTGTTTATCAGAACCGTATGCGGAGAAGCGAAAATACCAAAATCGCCGGCGAGTTTACCGCCTTTATCAATGTAAAAATCTAAATCAGGAGCGCGATATTTTTCAAGCAATTCCTTTTGCTCGCGGGCAGAAACCCATTCGTCATCTTTACTGATAATTAAAACACGAATACCGGTATCTTTTGTTTTTAGCACAAAATTGTTGAGGTCATCCAATTCTTTAATACAAGGTACGCAATGCCGTGACCAGAAATTTAACAATACAAAATCGCCCTTGAAGTCGCTTATGGTTGTTCGTTGTCCATATTTATTATAAAATGCGGTTTCCGGCGCAGGTCGTGAATATGCAAAAATATTTACACCCTTCTTGGCCTCTGCATTGAAACTGAAAAGCAAACAACAAAATATTAATAGTGTCTTTTTTAACATGGATTTTATCTGTATAACTTAATTTTTGCTTAACCCTTAACTGCTATAAGATGTAGTATAGTGCAAACTGGTAAAGGAATGGTATATGAAAAAAGGTTTATTAATATTTTTGATATTATCTGCGGTTACTCTAAGCGCATGCGGCAAAATGTCCGCTCCTGAACCTTTTGAAGGAAGTGGTTATCCTCATACCTATCCAAAATACTAAACAAAAAGGATGTTATAATGGCTGTAAGCGATATTGAAAATGATTTAATTCCCTATGTGGAATTTGCAGATAATGCCAATGAACGTACACCTTGTGTGTTAGTGTTGGACTGTTCCGGCTCAATGCGCGGAGAGCCTATTAAACAACTCAATGCCGGACTTAAAGCCTTGGAACAAGAGCTGAAAGAAGATATTGATGCAAGCTCACGTGTACAACTGTTGATTATTAAAGCGTTTGGCAAAGATGAAGCCGTAATATCTTCGGATTGGGTAGACGCGATGAATTTTGAAGCTCCCACCATGGAAGCTTCCGGTTTGACACCTTTGGGCAAAGCAATGGAACTTGCCCTGAAAAAAATTGAAGAGCAAAAATGTCTTTATGACAGTTGCGGAATTACCTCTAAGCGGCCATGGATATTCCTTATCAGTGACGGCGAACCTACTGACTATGACTGGGAAATTGTTGCCAAAAAATGTATTGCGGCACAAAATAACAAAAAAGTAGTTATTCACGCCGTCGGCACTCAAGGAGCTAATCTTGATAAATTGGCTAAGTTTTCGACAATCACGCCCAAACGTTTGACTGGCTTAAAGTTTACAGAATTTTTCCTGTGGTTAAGCCGCAGTGTTTCTTGTGTTTCTCGCGCAGCGCCAAATGCTCCCGATTTGATTGAAGATACCGGCGAATGGGATGAATAGTTGTTGTTCAAACATACGCATTGTAGCAACCAGCGTACGCGGTGTTTTGCACCGTCGTAATAATATACCGTGTCAGGATTATTTCAAACATGCGCAAGGCAAAAATTTTGTGGCCGTGGTTTCTGACGGCGCAGGATCCGCCAAATTCAGCAAAATCGGTGCCAAAACGGCTTGCGAAACTCTGTGTGACCTTTTGAAAAATGCGCCGTGGAACAAAATACGAGATGCTGTTATTCATGCCGTACGTATCAGTCGCGAAAAATTATGTCGCCACCGCTTTAATAAATTTAAAAACGAACAAGGATTGGCGGATTTTAGCGCAACAATTATCGGAATGGTATATTATAAAGGAAAAGGACTGTTCTTCCATATCGGAGATGGTGCCGGAATCGCTTTTTTGGATGATGAACATGAGCAATTTATTGCTTCTCGTCCCGAAAATGGGTTATTTGCCTGCGAAACATTTTTTTACACTCAACAAGCTTGGTTGGAAAATCTGCGTTTCTTAAATTTTGAAAATGCCAAAAGTGTCTTTTTGATGAGTGACGGAGTAAGTAATTTTTCGTTTAGTCCGGACTTTATGAAAATTGAAAAAGGCTTTACTTCTCCGATTAATACATATCTTATCAATGAAAAAAACAAACAAAAAGCTTTGCGAGCGCTTAACAATACTCTGGATATGCCCAAAGCTCAGCGGATTAATTCGGATGACAAAACTTTAGTATGGATAAGGTTGGCAAAATGACAAATGACAGCTCAATTTATAATGCCGTCTATGCCGACGGTTCTTTCGGAAAAGTTACTCTTGATAAGCTTCTTAATCGCGGCGGGGCATCAGGTCGAATTTTTAGTGTAAAAAATCGCCCCGAATTAGTAGCAAAAATTTTTCACAATACCGATAAAAGCCGCACCAATAGGCAAAAACTTGAGGCAATGTTACTTAATAAACCCAATTTTGCTCCGGTGGAAACCGATGGTGTGCAATATACACAAATTGCTTGGCCAGAAGCGATTTTGGAAGATGAAAAAGGATTTTGTGTCGGATATATGATGCCGCTTATAAATATGAGCGAAGCGGTTTCGCTTGATCATCTTATGCAAAAAGCAATTCGCAAAAAACTCGGACTATCTGATAAATATGCTTATCGGATTTTTGCTGCTTATAATGTTGCATCCATGGTAACGGCATTGCACAAATGCGGACATTATATTGTGGACTTGAAGCCGTCAAATGTGTCTGTATATAAATCAAATATGTTGGTTGCAATGGTTGATTGCGATGGTTTTTCAATCAAAGGAGAGCGCGCTCGCTATCCGGCAGAGTTTGTAACTGAAGAATATATTTATCCGGAAGGAATGAACTTGTCTTGCGAGGAAATGGGAGAAGAACAGGATAAATTTGCATTGGCTGTAATCATCTTTAAGCTACTGAATAATGGAATACATCCATTTTCCGGCACTCCTCGCAAAAATGACGAAGAAATGCTGACCATACAAAATCGTATTGAAGCTTATCATTATGCCTATGGTCTGTGGCCGGATAAATATCAGGCTCCACACCCTTACACCCTGCATGAATATTTTGATAAAACCACGTTGGAGATGTTTGAACGTGCTTTTGCCAAAGGAGGAGAGCGCCCAACCGCCTATGAATGGCAAGAACATTTATGGACATTAATGCATAGCTTGCGACAATGCAAAAACAATCCTAACCATGTTTATTTTACCAATAAGGGGTGCGGATTGTGTATGACAGAAGATAAATTTTATCAAGAAATACGCAATATAAAAAAACAAAAACAAACACCTGAAACAATTCGCGGAATCGAAATTGCTGATTTATCTGATGAAAAAATCAAAAAAGATAAAGCGGAAAAGCAAGCCTTTAGCCATAAAATGCAAAAAATTTCTTATGGCATTTTGGCTGTTTATATGCTGTTTTTCAGCTTTTTGTATCCAATTATCTTGCCGTTAAAAAAATGGCTCAATACGATAGGATTGGGATTGCAAGCTATTGCGGTTACACTAATTATGTTGGGTGTCAATCGTTTTATACACAAATACGGAAACATTTTTCCGTTGCTGCAAAACAAAGAAATTACCAATATGTTGCAAGTATATGCTCTTATTTGCATAATTGTCGCTCTGGTATCGGTGAATGATATTCCGAAGAACATCCTTGATTTAGCATTATAATTTTATTATATTTAGGCGTTGTATAATAATTTGATCTGTTTCAAACAGATTATGCTAAAGGAAATAAAACTTGAAAACATTAAATCCGATTTTAATATCCGGAAGAGAAGTTTTGCCACTGATTGAAGGTGGTAAAGGTATTAATGCCAGTGATGGACGATCCTCCGGAGCGTGGGCTCACGAAAATTGTGTTGGAACATTTTCTGGTGTCAGTCCGGACTATTATGATGAAAAAGGAACTGTCCTTTTTGAAAGATATTTTAGCAAAGATCGTAAATCTCGCCATGAAGAAATGGTCGAGCAATCTATCAAAGGATGTTTAGCACAAGCAAAAATAGCTCATGAGGTTTCTGACGGTCAAGGTCGCATTCATATGAATATGTTGTGGGAACTTGCTGGGTCACAAAGAATTTTAACCAGTGTTTTGGAGCAGGCAAAAGGTTTAATTCATGGTGTAACATGTGGTGCAGGATTGCCCTATAATCTTGGAGAGATAGCATCTCGTTTCAGCACATATTATTACCCAATCGTATCTTCTGCACGAGCTTTTCAGGTGCTTTGGAAACGCGCATACAAAAATTTTGTTGAATTTTTGGGCGGTGTTGTTTATGAAGACCCGTGGTTGGCCGGCGGGCATAACGGTTTGTCTAATGCAGAGAATCCCAATGAACCTCAAACACCTTATATGCGTTTGGTTGAATTGCGCAAAACAATGAATGAACTCGGTCTATCCGAAAAGCCGATTATTTTGGCCGGTGGTGTGTGGTCACTTAATGACTGGGAAGATTATATTGATAATCCGGATATTGGTAAAATTGCTTTTCAGTTCGGTACACGCCCGATGATTACTAAAGAAAGTCCTATCAGTGATGCGTGGAAAAAACTGATGCTTCAGCTGAAAAAGGGCGATGTTATTCTTCAGAAATTCAGCCCTACCGGATTTTTTTCATCAGCTATCAAAAATACTTTTTTGGAACGATTGATTGAGCGTAAAGACGGTGAAATTGCTTTTTCACGAGAAAAAAATGAAGAATTTTCCGATATTTTGAAAATAAGTGAAACCAAAGTAGTTTATATTAAGCCAGAAGACAGCGGAAAAGCCAAATCTCAAATTGAAAAAGGATCTACAGAAATTAAAGAAACGCCGGATAATACGGTTGTCTTTCTTACTCCGAATGAGTGGATTCAGATGAAAGAAGATCGTAAAAATTGCGTCGGTTGTTTGTCACAGTGCCAGTTTTCTTCATGGTCACAAGCAAACGGCTCAAGCGGCAGACTTCCTGATCCACGCTCTTATTGCATTCATAAAACATTGTATGATGTAAGTCATAACGGTAGCATTATGGATAATTTGCTGTTTGCCGGTCATCAGGTTTATCGCTTTGCAACGGATCCCTTGTACCGCAATGGCGTTCCGTCAGTTAAGGAATTAATTGAAAAAATCAAAGCTGGATATTAGTAAATAACCATTTTGCAAAAAACTGCCCCAAAATTTTGGGGCAGTTGTGTCGGGCAGGATAAAAATGAAAATAGGCGTTTTTGATTCCGGATTGGGTGGTTTGGTTATTACCAAATCATTGATTCATGTTATGCCGGAATATGATTATGTGTATTACGGAGATACTGCTAATTTGCCCTATGGTGAGAAAAGTTCAGCACAAATTTTGTCTTATACGCTTGAAGCAATAAAATATTTGATAACTCAAAAATGCGGTATCATTATTATTGCCTGCAATACGGCAACATCAATTGCTTTGCGCTATATTCAACAAAAATTTATTCCGGCTTATGCCCCTGATGTCAAAGTATTGGGCGTGGTTATACCTACAGTGGAAGAAGCTTTGTTGGGTAACGCTTCAAAAGTTGGCGTTATTGCGACCAATGCAACAGTTGCTTCAAAAATTTACACCGCAGAACTGCACAAAATTAAACCAAAGTTGGAAATTAAAGAAATTGCAGCACCGGATCTGGTTCCGGCTATAGAAAATAACGATTTTGAAACGGCATCTACGGCAGTAAAAGAATATGCCTCTCATTTTGTTGATATGGATTCTTTAATTTTGGGATGTACACACTACCCGTTACTTAAAACATATTTTCGCCAAGCTTTGCCCAAAGTAAGAATTATTTCTCAAGATGAATTTATGGGAAATAAACTTAAAGATTATTTGAATCGTCATATTGAAATAGATATTTGCCTCAGTCGTAATCACAATTATAAATTTTTGGTAAGCTCTTTAAATGAGCATTATAGGGATGTTGCAGAAAAAATGTTTCCTGATATTTCAATCTGTCAAGTGGAGAACTAAATATGAAATTTGAATTGCGTCCTATTAGGCCTTTTGAGGATGAAGAGGTTTATCAAATGTTTCAAGAAATTCCGGCAGAGGAAGACGGTTTTGAAAATCCGGCACACGGTTTAAGTCGTGATGAATTTACGGAATTTTGCCAAAAGGAAGTAGATCATAGTTTCGGCAAAAATCTTAAAGAAGGATATGTTCCAGGAACATATTATCTGCTGTTTGTTGACAACAAACCGGTGGGATTAATCAAATTACGCCATTTTCTTAATGATTTTTTACGTCAACACGGAGGCAATATAGGTTATGGAATACGCCCTTCTTGTCGAGGAAATAAATGGGGGAATCGTATTTTAGCAGAAGTTTTAAGCTTTGCCAAAGCTAAAGGTCTGGATAAGGTTTTGATAACAATACGCGATTACAACATTCGTTCACGTAAAGTTTGCGAAAACAATGGCGGTGTACTTGAAAAAATAGAGCCTTGCAACGATTATGGTGAATGTTTTTATTGGATTGATTTAAGCAATGCGTAAAGATTTTTATATTTTTCGCCATGGACAAACTGATTATAACAAAGAACGTCGTTGGCAAGGTAGTGGAATAGATATTGATCTGAATGAAGAAGGGGTGGCTCAGGCAAAACGATTGGCAATGAAACTTGAGCATTGTGGCCTGGAGTATATTTATTCAAGCAATTTACAACGAGCTTTGCACACGGCTCAAATAGTTGCATCTCAATTGCATATTGGCGTAGACGTTATACCTGATTTGCGAGAGGTTTGTTTGGGAAAAGCCGAAGGCTTGCTTAAAAGTGAAGTTGCGGTCAAATATGCTCAAATTTTTGAAGATTGGTATAATGAAAAAGAAAATATGAATGTACGTTTTCCTAATGGAGAAAGCAAAGAGGAAGCTCAGACACGAATGTTTGCTGTATTAGAAAACTTATTAAAACAAACTTACAAAACAATAGGTATTGCTTCACACGGCGGCGCAATTCGTTACTTGTTATATAAATTTGGTTTGCCTCCACATCGTATGGAAAATACTGCCTTATATCATATTATATACGAAGACGGTGATTGGCGTTTGAGCGAATAATACTTGCGTTTGTAAAACATTAAAAAAGCGCCATAAGGCGCTTTTTACATTAATATTTTTCAAATTCTTGTTTTAAATTGCGCTCAAACATTCCTTGAATGGTGTTTTTTATATCTGCTTTTTCATAAACGACGGCATACAAAGCCTGACAAATAGGCATATCAATACCTTTTTCATCGGCAATGAGTTTAACGGCCTTGAGTGTTGCCACGCCTTCCGCCGGCTTACCAAAATTTTCTCCGCGAGCAAATTTCTCGCCGAATGTCCGGTTATGACTGTGTGAAGAAAATAGCGTTGCCTCATAATCTCCAAGATGTGATAAACCGTACGCAGTCATTGGATTGCCGCCAAAAAACTTAATAAAACGGCTTACTTCTACAGGCGCACGAGCCATCAAAGCACCTTTAAGTCCATACCATTCCAAGCCATCAAGAATACCGGCAGCAATTCCTATAACATTTTTAAGTGCAGCGCCTATTTGATTTCCGATAAGGTCAGAACCGTAATAAAAACGAATAAGCTCACTAGAAAAAGTTTTAATCAAAAAGTCTTTAGTTTCTTCTTCATCGCTGTCAATTACTGCGCAAGAAGGAACTTTTTTCATATAATCCTGAACATGTCCGGGACCGCCTAAGGTACCAATATGAATCTCTTGCTTGATTTCTTGACGCATAATATCAAGCATCGTTGTAGCGCTAGACTCTTCCAACCCTTTCATCGCCAATAAAAAGGTTTTACCTTTCAAGTCATACGAGCTAAGCTCTTTGCATAGACCGCGAAAATATTGGCACCCTACAGAAATTATGACAATGTTGTTTTGAAGAACATCCGCAAGCTTGTCTGTTAAAAACATGTTATCGCTGAGTGTAAGATAAGAATTTTTGCGAGTATCGCGCAGTTCAATAAAGTTTGGCGAAGTGGGAATATCATACATATCAACGTCAAAATTTTTATAATTGGCAGCGTACCACCCCAAAAAAGTACCCCAACGACCACAACCTATTAAAGAAATTCTAGACATAACAAACATTCCTTTGTAGTTTTAACAATAAATTATCATTAGAACATAAAAGCTGATTTGGCAACCAAAGTTTTTGGGAAATACACGGAAATAAAGTGCAAGATCATAAAGCGCTCTTTTTAGCTCTTTGACGAGTTACAATAGCGCCGATATGATCAAATTCTTCAAACGAATGATAAGCATAGTCCAAACTCTTTTTATCACAATCATAAAAAACCTGATTAGCCAGAGATTGAATTGCTCCGTCAATTCGCTTAAAAGCGGAATTATAGTCTTGATTGAAAGTATTTTTGGCTTTTTTCTTCACAATGTCATGATAAGCAGCAATCACTTTTGCCGTCTCATCAGCCGAATTAGCATAACCTTTCTCTTCAAAGTCGCGCATAATTCGTGCTGTTGTTTGGTAAAAGCACTTATTAGTAAGTATACTCTTTTGCTTCTTATTGTTACTATCAATTATCATTTCAGAAATCCATAGCCAAAATTTAGCAATTGTCTAGCACAAAATCAGAGGATTTGCAATAGTTTTCTAAGGTTCACCTCTTATTTTATAGTATATAAATTAGTTTAACGGAAGGTTAATTTCAACTATCGAATACAATTTAATAACAAAGAATTGCCAAAATGTTTTGAAAACAAAAAATTATATGTCATGATGTTATTATAAAATCTATAAAGGAAAAAATATGCAAGAACTAAGATCGTCACCAACATTAAGTGATTTTCAAAGATATGTTATGGAAATGAAGCAAGAGCGAGGCTTTAATACAACCGATAAATTTTACGAATGTTGTTTGTTGGCGGAAGAATGCGGCGAACTTATTTCCGCTGTTCGCAAGAATAACAAAAAAGGTTCTGTCGGCAGTGGTTCGCAGATTGGCAATGTTGCTGAAGAATTGGCGGATGTATTTATTTATATATGTTCATTGGCCAATATGCACGGCATTGATTTGGAGCAGGCTTTTCGCAACAAAGAAGAAATTAACAAAACTCGCACGTGGGAACGTCTCTAATCCGTCTATCCTCATCATTAACAAAAAAAGCACCTCTCGGCGCTTCTTTTGTTAATGGCGGATAGAGTGGGATTCGAACCCACGGTACCCTTTAGGGGTACACACGATTTCCAATCGTGCGCCTTCGACCACTCGGCCATCTATCCGTATCTCAGTGCCGAACTTAGCCTATTAAAAATATTTTCGCAAGAGTTTTTATTGATAATTTTTTAAATTAAGTAAAAATTTTTTATATTCAAATGAACTTTTTGTGACTATGCTTCGTTATAATAATTGAAAGGCCAAAAAACAGGTGAATAAAAATGGAAGATATTTCTGATTTATTGCAAGAAGCAAAACCTCTTTATTTTCAACGCAAACGTCGCCGCAATCAACTAAAAGCTTTGCTTGCCGTAATTGTTTGCGCTTGGGGAATAGGACAGTTTGCTTCTGTGCCATCGCCTTACTTCTATAATTTTGATAATATGGACAGTCAGATAAATCAAATGGCAGACGGTTCGGTTATCGATGATATGGGACTTCCGACTGATGAGTTCGGACTGTTAAAGGTGGTTTAATGACCGCAGAACAAACCGAACATCGCAATTTGATTCGTGCCGTTATCAAAAAACTGACCGGCTCTTATAATGAGGATTTAGAGCAAGAGGTTTATTTGAGAGCATGGCAAAATCGCGACAAATATCAGGACAAAGGCAAGGTTAGAGCATGGCTTAGCACGTTGACAGCCAATCTTTGCCGTGATTATTTCAAATCTCGTTTTTTTCGCGAAGACAAGAATAAAATCGGCGGAGATGAATTATTGGAAAAAATTGTTGTACAAGGCAAACAAGAGGAACGTCTTGATGCTAAAACCCGACAAAAGATTATATTAAAAGCGGTCGATGCGTTACCTGCACCATTACGCAAAGTCGTCGTATGGTATGAATTTGAAGAAATGCCATATGCTGAAATTGCCCGCCGCCTAGACATACCGGAAGGCACGGTTAAATCAAGATTATCAACGGCCCGCAAAATTTTGGCTGAACAATTAAAATTTTTGAGAGGAGAATAAATATGAACAAGAAATTTTTATTAGCAGGAATATTTAGCACTGCACTTCTTATCGGCGTTGACAATGTTTATGCACATAATCCGCATCACGAAATTAATTTCGATAATCGTTCGGCTCATCATGAAAAAATGGAACAAATGCACCAAAAGCTTGCCGAACGCCTCAAACTGACGGATGAGCAGAAAACCAAAGCTGAAGATATTCGCAAATCAGGACACGAAAAAATAAAACCATTAATGAAAGAAATGAAAGAAATTCGTCAAAAGATGGATAAAGTTCGTCATGAAAACATGAAAGAATTTGAGAATATTTTGACTGATGAACAAAAATCGGAATTATCCAAAATAAAGGCCGAAAAGAAAGATGAATTTAAAAATCGTCGTCATCGTCGTGACAAAAAATAGATTTCGTAATAGAGATTATACTCAGGAGAAAAGAGATGAAAAAATTATTGGTAGTTTTGTTGCTGGCTTCAATGATAAGTGTTCCGGCACAAGCAAGACCTTTTCATCATAGTAGCGGACATCATCGTCCATTTTCCAAAATTGTTTATAAATCTCATAATCATTCTGTCGCACCATTGGTTGCATTAGCATCAGGTTTGGTTGGTTTTGCCATTGGTTCTGCAACTGCCGCACCGATAAAACAAACAACCACTTATACGCTTCCAATGAATACACAGCAATGTTTTGCCGTCGTATCACGCTCAACCGGAAATGTAACACAGCGTTGCGTAAGTAATTACAATGGTGAAAATCAGGTCTTATACGTTGATTAAATTAAGGCTCCTCAACTGAGGAGCCTACTTTTATGCTTGATAAAAACCGAACATAGTTTATCTAAAAAAGCTTGCCATATAAAATGGCGCCAGCGAGAGGACTCGAACCTCCTACCCACAGTTTAGGAAACTGTTGCTCTATCCTGATGAGCTACGCCGGCGTGCTTTGATTTATAGCGTAGAGCCTATTTTTTTTCAAGGGCTAATTTATCAAGAAAGCGAGTTTGAATTTCTGCAATTTTTTCGATTGATTCAATTTCAACATATTCATCATCAGCGTGCATACCTTCGCCACTACCCGAGTGCATAATTACGGTAGACCCTCGGATAGCAAATGAACGAGAATCTGTTGCCCCTCCCATATATTCAAAACGCAACTCTTGTCCGAGAATATCTTCTGCAAATTGTTTATATTCCAGAATATGCTGATTTTTTTCATCCATAACCACCGGAGTAGACGACGAAATTATTTTGTACTCAACACCTGGAAGCATCGCTTTGTCAAGATTGGTGCATAGTTCATCCACGCTACCGGTTTCAATTAAACGAAAATCGCAAAGAGCTTCAGCGTAGTGAGATACTACATTAGCAACATCTCCGCCACTTATTTTAGCAAAATGTACAGTATCAACCCATTTATTATCCGGCACAACCCCATTTTGAGAATAATAAGGATAAATCTTTCTTATGTTAAACAATGTTTGCATAAGTATTTCATTAGCATCAATTCCATTCCAAGGGGTCGAACCGTGAACAGCTTTGCCATGCGCCATGATTTTAACAAATACAGGATTTTTGCATTTGAGAATGATTTCAAAAATATTACCACCAACATCATTGTCCAATACAATTTCTGATTTGATTTCAGGATGTGCATCTAAAAATGCCTCTAATCCTTGCGAACCCTTTTCTTCATCTGACGAAAGAATTACACCAAACTTTAATGATAATTTGTTTTTCAGAACATACTCCAAAGAGTTAAGCGCGACAGCGGCAAAAGACTTCATATCAAGCGTACCGCGACCAAACATTTTACCATCACGGATTTCAGGAAGAAACATTTTATCAACTGCAGGAACAACATCTATATGGCCAAGAATCAACACATCAAAATCAAGGCTATCGGTATTTCTGGCAAAAAAAACCGGTGCCAGATTATCCTTCTGAAAAATGTCGATTTTGGAGCTTTGCAAACCTGATAAGTTTTTCATATAAGTCATACATTTTTTTATTTCTTCATAATTGCCTGTTTCGGTGCGAAATTTAATAAGGTTTTGAGCGGTTTCAATAATATTCATGAAAAAATCCTTTTCTGCGTATATTTTTACAATTTATTCATCTAATTTAGTCATAATATCTGATAAATGAAAGAAGAAAAAATTCAAAGGGGAATAAAATGAGAATCATATTTACAGTACTGATGAGTTTGGCTTTTTTTAGCGGTACCGTTAATGCTCAAGAAGAAAATTATAAAGGCGAAACAGGTTTGGCTATTCCTCGTTTTGTTTCTCTGCACTCCGATCGTACAAATGCTCGCTCCGGTCCGGGGTCACGTTATCCGATAGAATGGATTTATTTACAAAAAGGTGCTCCGGTTGAAATTATTGCCGAATTTGAATTGTGGCGTAAAATTAAAGACTGGCAAGGCGCAGAAAGCTGGGTTCATAAAATAACTCTCAGCGGCAAGCGCTCTGTTAAAATAATCACTCCTGGAGAAAATAACGTTTATGCCAAAGATGATTATCAATCTCGAATCGTTGCTAAGGTTGAAGATGACGTTGTCGGAGAAATAAAAAAATGCCCTCCCAGAAATAATTTTTGTTTAATTCAGTTTGGTAATATAGAAGGGTGGGTATCTCGGCAAAATTTATACGGTATTTATGCTGATGAAATCATAGATTAAAGTTAGTCTTATAGTTCTATTTTCACAAGTTTGATTAGTTACTTATCATAATAAACCCCTCTCCGCAAACGGAGAGGGGTTTATGGTGGGAGTGGCAAGACTCGAACTTGCGACCTCTACGATGTCAACGTAGCGCTCTAACCACCTGAGCTACACACCCATAAAAATATTTATTATTTGATATAAGCAAGCAATTGCCTACTTGCTACGAAAATTTTATTTATACGAATATTTTTAGTTTGACAAGCATTTTTTTACACCTTAACTTACATTTGTTTAAAATTTGGCATAAATTGATATACCTTATATTTGTTGCACAGAACTAATTTTTTATAACTGGACTAAACATTTATGAAAAAATATCTTGTTTCCCCCTTATTCACTCCAATATTGTTTTCGCTGATTTGGTTATCGGCAATGTGTTATGTTTTTGCCTTTCAGTATGATAATCTGCCTTTATTGTTGAGCGAAAAAGGAATTTTGGAACAGTTGACTAATTTTGCATATATTCCTTTGTTGATTGCTTATATCTTTTCAGCACAGTTCTTCTTAAAAAATAAAAATCATCAGATTGATTTTATTGTTTTTGTTTTGCTGGGAATCTCTCTTTTCCTGCGTGAATTAGGTATTCAGCATTGGCTGACAACCCATGATACGACAGCATTTAAATCGCGATTTTTCCTTAATCCCAACAATCCATTAAGCGAAAAAATCGTAGCCGGTGTTATTTTGCTCGCCTTCTTCGGATTGGTTGTCTATCTTGCCGTTAAATACACAAAACATTTAGTATTATCATTTTTTCAAATGAATCCCACAACGTGGTCAATAGCAACGCTTTGCACAATTGGTGTTTTGGGAAAATTTTTTGACAGATTCCCTTCTAATTATAAACGCAGTCACGGCTTTCCGTTGCCTGAACAGCTACGTCAACATATCAACATCATAGAAGAAACATCGGAAATCTTGCTACCGCTAATTGCGGCGTTTATATTGTTTCAGTATTTACTTATTAATAAAAGAACGACAAATTAGCGATTATTTAAGTTTTTGGTGTCACAATTGTTCCAATGTAGTGGAGAGGCGCAGTGACTGATAAAAATTTAGATTTTCGTATTAATTATAAAAAATTACGTATTTTTGACGAATACAATACAAAAGATCCGGCTTTTCCGATTGTTTTATCATCCCCACACAGCGGAAATTTGTTCCCGCAGGAATTTCTTGATAATTCTCTTTTAACAGCAGAAGAACTACGAACCTCAGAAGATTGTTATATGACCGAAATTGTCAGAAAAGCATCTGATGCCGGTATCCCATTGCTGAGCATGAATATTCCGAGAACATTTATAGATGTTAATCGAGATAAAATAGAACTTGATGAAAATATGTTTTTTGATGCTCCGCAAACTCTTGGTAATACAGGAAGTCGTCGTTGCAGAGTCGGACTTGGCGTTTTACATCGTATCGTTTATCCTAACAAAAACATATATGGTGGAAAATTATCATACACTGAAGCCATGGAAAGAATTAAAAATGTTTATGATCCATATCATAAACGCCTTAAGCAATTGGTTGACAAATGCGCTCGCAAATTCGGCTTTTGTTTGCTCATTGACTGTCATTCCATGCCTTCGCTAATTTGTAATATAATGAATGATGAAAAAGCGCTTGATTTTTGTTTATGCACGCTATTTGATGAAAGTTGCCCGACTGATATGTCCGAATTTTTAAGCCGCACGCTAGAAGCTCGAGATTATCGCGTTGAATTTAATCGCCCTTATGCCGGAGCATATATTGCTTTTAATTACTGCCAGCCTCGAAAAAATATCTACACTTTGCAAATCGAAGTCAATCGCTCGTTATATATGGATGAAAAAAATTATAATAAAAGCCCGCATTTTCAAAATATTAGCAACGACATTTGCAACTCCATATTAGCTCTTGGCAATTTTTTGCTGGATTTTAAAAAATAAATATGTTATAAGTCGCCCTTGATTTGTGGCTGTTTCATAAATATTTACATGAGCAGTCTTGTTTCTGAGAGCCATAACGCTCTGCAGAATTTGGTAAACCAACCTTAAACTATTTTTATTTTTTGTTGTGCCGTTAAGCAAGTTGAAATTGGCATATTTGTTGCATGAGGGATACTTGTGGCTAGTTTAAGGGAACAGAGGGATGCGACTTTTCGTATCAAAATATTTGATGTTTTTGTTAATATTGCTGATGTTTATTCAGCCAGTACAGGCTCGGGCTTACACTGAATTTAGAGATGACGCTCTGGTTTGTATGGATGCAACACAAAAATTTGAAAAAGAATATCAAATCAAAGAACACCTATTAACCACCATTTCCAAAGTTGAAACAGGACGTTGGAATGAGCAAAGGCAGCAAAGCATGGCTTGGCCTTGGACTATCAATGCCCAAGGAAAAGGTCGCTTTTTTGCAACAAAGGCTGAAGCAGTACGCGAAGTCAAAAGACTTCAAGCCAAAGGTGTTAAAAGCATCGATGTCGGATGTATGCAAATTAATCTCGCTTATCATCCTAACGCATTTGCCAGTATTGAAGACGCTTTAGATCCACAAAAGAATGTTGAATACGGGGCTAAGTTTTTAAAGAAACTTTACAAAAACAAAAAGGGCGATTGGATTAAAGCCGCAATGGCTTATCATTCAAGCGTTCCTTTCAAAGCAAAGAGATATAAAAATAAATTAGCTTCGGTTTATGAAACAATTCGACAAACGCAAAAAATCAAAGGTGCGTCACTGTTTGCAAAAGCTGGGCAAAGCGAAGTAAAAAAGCTTGAAAAAAAACGTGTTATCGCTAAAAATAAGAGCATTGACAGAACAATAACAGCGAAAAAAGCCAATGCTTGGCGCGAAGCAAAATTAGCCGCATGGCAAGAGGCTCGCAGATAACTTAACTGGATATTATGACAAACTGTTTTGCAGAAACCGGCTTTTACTGGCACCCCATCGGCGGTAATAATATTGATCAGATTAGCGGTCATTGTTATCAATATACAGATATAGTATCAACAAAATCTGGGGCATTAGCCACCACAATTATTGTAGATTTGGGAAAATTTGATAATCATCAAGCTCTCGGGATTAAGAACTCGGCGGCAGCCGTTCCGGATGTAAGGAACTTGCTAAAAACGCCATTTCTTAACCCGAGAGCTATTTTTTTGACTCATTCTCATCCCGATCATCTTAACGGCATTGTACATTATTTAAAAGCCGGCTATTTACTGCCACCGCTTTATGGCGGAAAGTATACCAAAATGATTTTGGAAGACCTTTATGTGAGATTTAATGTTTCCAAATACCAACAACCGGATTTTTATTGTATTAACGACGGAGACAGAATTAAAATCGGTACGTTAGAAATTGAGGTTGTCGCCTCATCACATACATGTTTTGACAGTTTTGGATTTATCATAAAAAGTTCTGAGGCTACAGTTTATCATACTGGCGACATGAAGATAGATAATAGTACTTACTTTCGTAAACCGACAAACCTGAAGACTATCCGCCGCTTAGCACACAAAATCACACATGTCGTCGCTGACTTTTGCGGCATTACTGAAGATGGATTTGCCATTCGCGAAGTTGACACCTTCAAAAAAATTGTTCAGATAATCCGCAAATCCCACAAAGATAAGATTTTCATTCCCGTTTATCCGACACATCCGGAAATGTATCTGACAGCCTTTTTGGCGGCGCTCAAATTGCGCAAAAACGTAGTGTTTTATGGTAGTGATAATTTTTATGAGTATCTTAACTTAATTGAAAAATATGGCATTTCGTTTACTAAAATCGCAAAAAAACGAATTAAAGTATTTAGCGGGCAAATTCATGACATTGAAAAACTCGGCAAATCTTTTGTGGTTATCGGCGATTATAATGATGTTGGTAATTTTTTTGGCGAATGCAAAGATAACAGTATCGGTATTATTACGGCAAAAACGTTTTTTAATCCGCTAAAAGGACAGCTAAATTCTCGCAATATAAAATTTGTAACAGTTGATGATTACCCAGAACTACAAGGCTATGGGCACGGATTTATCGGTGATTTGGAGCATCTTAATTCTTTGCTTAAAAATCCCATTTTTATTCCTACACATTGCCCTGAATATATTTCCGATAGTTGTCGGAGCTTAATGACATATCTGGGATTAAATATGATTGAAAATACACCCAAAAATAACCAAACATATCGTTTGGAATCCGGAAAATGTATCTTAACAGATGAATCTCCGGCGACTTGGTTAGTTGTCAGTTACAGCAATAACTGTGCTACATTTAATGAAGTTTGGCAAAAACCAACTTCAGGAGAAGGTTTTCTAAAGCGAACCTTTAGCGCGCGGCGTTGCAAAAATAAATTTAAAATGTTGCTATTGCAACGAAAAAAAGGGAATAAACAATGAGCGTTACAAAATTTGTCGGACAATATCATATTCGCAGTTACGAATGCGATCGCAATAATAATTTGCGTATTTTAACACTGATGAATATATTTCAAGATATGGCAGACAATCACGCTCAGCAGATGGGTGTTGGTTTTGAATATGTATCATCGCACAGACTCGCTTGGTTTGGCTCCAATTATTTGTTGGAAATTGATCGCCTACCTCACATACACGAAAATATATGTATTCAAACATGGCCGTCAGAACAACGACGTATCGGAGCCATTCGCGATTTTGAAGTATTTGGCGAAGACGGTAAAAGTATTATTCGCGCATCTAGCCAATGGATATTAATTGACGTTGATCGCAAACGTCCTGTTAGCCTTAAAGATTATTTACCTGAATATACAACAATTAATAAGCACGCTTTAATTGCTGATTTTTCTCCAATTCCAGAAGCAAAGGAAAATATTAATAATTATGAATTCAAAGTTCGCTTTGATGATATAGATGTTAATAAGCACGTTAATAATGCCGTTTACATTTTGTGGGCATGTGAAGCAGTTGATCCAGAATTTCGTTTAAGCCATAATCCTCAACGAATTAATATTGCGTTTAAGAAAGAGGGATATATGGGTGAAAAAATTCGAGTTGTAACCGAACAAAATGAAACTCATACTTTTCACAGCATATATGCTTTTGGCAACAATAATGATCGTGAATTGGCACGAATTGGTATTGAGTGGGTATCTAATAATTATAAATAATTTAAATTCATCAAATATTAAATTTGTTCCTTTATAAGTTTAATCCATAAAAACGGCTAAGGAAAAAATAATGGATATTGTCAAATTTACCAAAGATTATATTGTCCGCAGTTATGAATGCGATCGCAATAATCGTATGAGAATTATTACGTTAATGAATATTTTTCAAGACATGGCTTATGCCGATGTCACAAGAATGGGTTTTGGCGTGCGTTTTTGCCTTAAAAATAAGGTGACATGGGTTGGCTCTAACTATGCAATTGAGATTGATCGCTTACCTAAGATGGATGAAAATATACGTATCCAAACTTGGCCATCTGCTGAAAAAAAAGTTAGTGTAATACGCGATTTTGAAGTGTTTGGTGAAGATGGTAAAAGTATTATTCGTGCATCAAGCCAGTGGGTTATGATTGATTTTGCAAGACATCGTCCGGTGGCAATTAAAGAAAAGCTCCCTGAATATGAATTAATTGAAAATCGTGCATTAAATACCGATTTTCCCAAAATCAAAGATGTAAAAAACATTGATTATCAGGCAAAATTCCGCGTTCGTTATGATGATATTGATCTTAATCGTCACGTTAACAACGCTGTTTATGCTCTGTGGGCTTGCGAATCGGTGGACTCAGGATTTCGTCTGAAACATACTCCGCGTTATATTGAAATTGCTTTTAAAAAAGAAGGTTATCTTGGCGAAAAAATTATGGTTAATACTCAGTTTGATGACATGACAACCACACACAGTATAAATACTTATGACGGCAACAACAATCGTGAGCTGGCTAAAGCAATCGTGGTCTGGCAAGAACGTTAGCCAATGTGTTCATAAAGAATCTTGCAACCCAACAAAATCAGAATAACACCTGAGATTTGTTCAAGCCAGCGTGTTTTGAATTTTTTGAAAACACAACATAAATTAAAACCTATCAAAGAGCCAATAAATGCAGTTAATCCGATTATAACAGAGGGCAGACAAATTGGTGTTTTAATAAAGTAAAGCATTGAACCGCTGACAAAAGCATCTATTGACGTGGCTACTCCAATTATAAGCAATACCTTGAAGGAAAGAGAATTTTTATTTTTTTCCTGATAATCGCGGTTTTGGGAAGAATCTGCAATCACCTTCGTGCCGAGTGTTAGGAAAACAAAAAAAGCAATCCAATGATCAACCTGTTCTATAAAGCTGTATATACTACGAGCGCCATACCAACCCAAAATCGGCATGATAAATTGCCCGAAACCAACTGAAAATGCTAATTTTAGCGCCGATGTCATACGTTGCTTGCGAATAACCAAACCATAAGAAAAAGATACAACAAACGCATCGACAGCTAAAGCTATCGCTAATAAAAAAATATCTATCAAAGTCATGACATACTCCGTTAATTAGTACTGGATTTTCAGGCTGATTTCATTATAATGCACTCGGATTAAGGAATAGATTATGAATGACTACAGCGAAAATTATCTGCTTGACCGCAAGGTCAAAATATATCAGCCCAACAACGGCTACCATGCTTCAAGTGATGCTGTTTTGTTAGCATCTGCGGTTATTGATGTCAAGAACAATGACCGTATTCTTGATGTAGGCTCTGGCACAGGTGCCATTGCTTTATGCCTGTGTGAAAGATTTAAAGACAAGAATATATGCGTCAAAGGATTGGAAATACAATCACAATTGGCGGAACTGGCAAATCATAGTGCTAAAGTCAATAATTTTGAGTTTGCCGAATTTATTAATGCAGACATTAAAAATTGCCCCTTGCCTTTTTGCTCTTTTAATCATGTTGTCAGCAATCCTCCTTATGCCGAAAAAGATCTTCCCTCACCCCAAAACAGCAAAGCAGCTGCCCATAATTTTTCGACCGTGCCTAATTTGGGTGAGTGGATAAGGTTTTGCATTAAAATGATTCGTCCTCAAGGATATTTTTATATGATTAATCGCGCTTCTGCGTTGGAAGAAATATTATATCATATCCATGGGAAGCTTGGTGATATTCATATTATGCCTTTGATTTCAAAATCCGGACAAAATGCCAAACGTGTAATTGTGACTGCACGCAAAGATTCTAAAGCACCTTTGGTTATATGCCCTCCGTTAATAATTCATGAGAATGACGGAAGACATACGCCGGAAGCAGAAGCAATTTTGCGAGCAGGCAAAGCCTTAACCGTATAGAATTAAGACTTGACATATCAGTGTTTTACTTTTATAAGCGTGGTGTCCGAGAGTCCTCGAAAAATAGGACTTTAACTAATAATAATCAGGCAAAAGCCTGTCTAACCGGAGAAATAAAATGAAACGTACTTATCAACCAAGTAAGCTAGTGAGAGCACGCCGTCACGGCTTCCGCGCACGTATGGCTACAGCTGGCGGTCGTAAGGTTTTGGCCGCACGCCGTGCAAGAGGTCGTAAGAGACTTTCTGCTTAATATCATGAAAGTTCTTATCTTAAAAAAGAGAAAAGAATTTGTCAGAGTCGCCAAAGGACTAAAGGTGGTTACTCCGTCTTTGATCCTTCAGGCGGCTCAAAGTTTATACAGAGAAGGCAAAATCATTAATCAAGATTGTTGCTATCTGGGGTATACTGCCACAAAAAAAATTGGCAAAGCTTATTTGCGCAATCGCACTAAACGTCGACTTAGAGCCGCGGCAACTTCTTTATTTGCTCAACTAGGACGAGGAAAAACAGATTATGTTTTAATCGGACGTTATAATACCGCAGACACTGATTTTGCTAATCTTAAAGCTGATATGGAAAAAGCTATTCGCAACATCAATCAGCAATTGTCAAATCCAAAAGAGAAAAAACATGAAGCAACTCATGATTTTGCTAATTAGGTTTTATCAAAAAGCAATATCTCCTTTTTTACCACATGTTTGTCGTTATCGTCCGAGTTGTTCGGAGTATTTTATTCAGGCGCTATTGATTCACGGTATTGTAAAAGGTTCATATCTCGGAATTAAACGTATTCTGCGTTGTCATCCTTGGGGAGGACAAGGATATGATCCGGTTCCACCTAAAGATTCTACAAATAATAAATCTGCATAAGGGCTTGCTTTGCCCTAAAATTTATAATAAATATAGCAGAGTGATGTATTTATCAGGAGTTAATGTTAAATGAAAGAAGATATGAAGGGGCTGTATGCCGCTATTTTGTTATCCATGGTTGTTATTTTTGCCACAAACTGGTTGTTTCCTAAAAATCCAGCTCGGCAAGAAGTTTCGGATACGCCGGCAAAAATAGAGGTTACGACTGAAGTTGCGCAGAATCCCTTGACCGAAACAGCTCCGAATACTGAGGCAATTTTGAAAGCTGATAAGCGTATCTCTATTGTTAACGATGCGGTTCGCGGCTCAATCCGCATCAAAGGTGCGCGTTTGGACGAATTATACCTGAATAAATACAATCAAACCATGGATATTGACAGCCCAAATGTTGAACTATTGACTCCAGCTCAAAGTAAAGCTCCATATTATGCCGAATTTGGTTTTATTGATGCAGAAAATAAGCTACGCTTGCCCAATAGTGAAACATTGTGGCAGATTAAAGGTGGAAAGTTGACTCCTCAAACTCCGGTTGTTTTGGAATGGGATAACGGACAAGGAATAAAATTTATACGTAAAATCAGTATTGATAACAATTATATGTTCAAAATTTATCAGTCGGTTGAAAATAATTCAAAACAAAAAATCAGTCTTTATCCTTATGGATTAATTAATAAAACGCATATTGAGGGTGAAAAATCCACCAGTGTGGTACATGAAGGAATGAATGGTGTTTTGGATACAACCTTAAAAGAAATCAAATATTCATCACTTAAAGACGGTAAAAAAGAAGAGTTTAAAAGCAATGGCGGATGGGCAGGATTTTCTGACCACTATTGGTTTTCTGCTTTGATTTTGAACAATAATCAAAAGGCTAATGTTAAATTTTCTAACATTGGTAACAATATGTATCAGGTTGATTTTGTTGATGCTCCACTGATTGTTGAAGCTGGTAGTGTAGGCACAATCGAACATCTCTTTTTTGCCGGTGCTAAAGAGATTACTTTGATTGATAAGTATTCAAAAGATTTGCATATTGATAAATTTGATTTAGCAGTTGATTTTGGCTGGTATTACTTCTTAACTAAACCCTTTTTCTATATTTTGAACTTCCTTTATAAAATTATAGGCAATATGGGATGGGCTATCTTGTTGTTTGCAGCTTTATTGCGTTTGGCTATGTTCCCTGTTGCCAACAAATCATACGAAAGTATGTCTAAAATGAAAAAGGTACAGCCCAAGATTCAGTCTTTGCAAGAAAAATACAAAGACGACAAAATGAAGTTACAACAGGAAATGATGGAACTTTATCGCAAAGAGAAAATCAATCCGGCTTCCGGATGTCTGCCAATGTTGATTCAAATTCCGGTATTTTTCTCGCTCTACAAAGTGTTAAACATTGCGATTGAAATTCGCCATGCACCGTTTATCGGTTGGATTAAAGATCTTTCTGCTCCGGATCCGCTGACTATCTCCGTATTAACACACATTCCGCTTCCAAGCTTTTTGGATATTGGTATTTGGCCGATTATCATGGGGCTAACAATGTATGTACAACAAAAGCTAAACCCCAAACCGTCTAATCCTGATCAAGCAAGAATGTTTGCTTTGATGCCGGTTATCTTCATGTTTATGCTCGGACATTTTGCTTCAGGTTTGGTAATTTATTGGACATTGAGTAATATATTATCAATTATTCAGCAAAAAGTTATCATGAAAAAGATTGGAGTTGATTAATGAAATTTGAGCCGGCAGTATTTTCAGAAGCCGAGATAAGAGCCGCTAACGCTCTGTTTAAGCAAGGAACAAGGTTTGTTCTCGGAGTGGCCGGACTAGAACAATTACCATTATCCGAGTGGCCTGAGGTTGCATTTGCCGGAAGATCTAATGTCGGAAAATCAAGCATTATAAATGCTATTACCGGACAAAAAGGATTAGCCAAAACTTCCAACACCCCCGGACGCACTCAGCAACTTAACTATTTTAGTTTGGCAGATATTTTGTATCTGGTTGATCTTCCCGGTTATGGCTATGCACAAGCTCCGGAAGCCTTGGTAAAAAAATGGCAAAGGTTAATTTTTACTTATTTGCAAGGACGCGTTAATCTTAAGCGCGTATTTCTTCTGATTGATTCTCGTCACGGAATCAAAAAGGTTGATAGCGAAATTATGGATATGCTTGATAAGGCAGCGGTGACTTATCAAATTGTTTTAACCAAAATCGACAAGATAAGCTCTAAAGAATTGCAGGATACACTATTAAAAACAGAAAAAGAAGTTGCGAATCATGCGGCAGCATTCACCAGAGTTTTGTGTACCAGCTCAGAAAAAAATCTTGGTATTGCGGAATTGCAAGCAGAAATTGCTTCTCTTGTTTAGCTAAATTTTATCCGATATTTTGAAGAATACATTCAAATTTATGATTTTGCGGCGAACAACAATAAGCGCCGGCTTTTATGACGGATGAAGCTTTTTCAAGATGAAATAAGCGGCATTGATGATATTTTACGCCATCAACGGAATAAAAAAATAAAAAATCATCCCCTCGCCGAACAACCCTGAACCAAAAATCAGAACTATTTGCCGATAAATTGTGCGATGACCAATCAGAAAATCCGTTTGAAGTAATGATACAGCCACTCTGGGGAACTGATGTATCTGGACTCAAAAAGCCGATTTTAGCCCAATTATGATTATCAACACGTATCATTAACCCACACTGATCCGATGCTACCGCTGAGCTAAAATGCCAATTTAGCCACATTTTAAAATCACCTTGTTTTTCAGTATAGAAAAAATGACCATTATCTTTGTTGAACCCATGATGCGAAGCCTGCCAAAAATCTGTCTGCGGAACAGTTTCAACCAACATTCCGTCCTCAACAAAACGAACATTGGACGGCTCGTTATACCAATTATAATGTTTGAGAGAGTCCAATAGCATCAAAATTTCCTTATATTTTCATCAGGTAGCTGATGCAAAGCCTTTTCCAACTCCGGATTGGCTGTTTTGGGAGCAATAATTTTAAGATTTATAATTTGATCTCCGTTCTTTATTCCTTTTCCTTTAAGGCGAAGCTTCTCACCACTTGAGGCATAAGGCGGAATATTGACGGCAACTTTTCCATTAATTGTCGGAATAGTTATTTTGGCTCCTAAAATTGCTTCTTTGATACTAATCGGCAAATCAAGAACAATATTGTTGCCTTCAAGCGAAAAATACGGATGTTTATCAACGGTTAAAGTAATCAATACATCGCCGGCACTGCCTCCATTAGGACTGGGATTTCCCAACCCTTTGAGGCGAAGCGTCTGCCCTGACAATGTTCCTGCAGGAATTTTCACATTAATGTTTTTGCCGTTAATATTGACAGTTTTTTCTTCTCCACGCGTTGCGGCAATAAAATCCACGCGCATAGTATAGTTAATATCATCACCCTTGCGCGGTCGTCTTGATGCTCCACCAAAACCGGAAAAGTCATTACCTCGTCCACCGGTAAATTGTGAAAAAATATCACTACCGAAAATTGAGGAAAAATCAAAATCACCACCGTTAAAACTTCTACTGCCGAAAGGATTGCCGGAACCATATTGTTGATAACCACCACTTGCACCATAACCTGTCGGCTTGCCATCACTGTCAATTTCGTTATTATCGTATTTTTTGCGCTTTTCTTTATCACCCAAAATATCATAAGCACAAGAAATTTCTTTAAACTTTTCGGCGGCATCTTTGTTATCTTTATTAAGATCCGGATGGTATTTACGAGCCAATTTACGGTATGCTGATTTTATTTCAGTTTCGCTTGCCGTTTTGCTTATTCCTAAAATATGATATAGGTTTTTGTTCATATCAAACCCTTTTGCAAAATTCTTTATCTGTATTGCTATATAGGAAGAATTGTCCGGCTTTGCAAGTTTTAGCAAGCTTAAATTTCATCAGTTTTTTTGCATACAAATGTTGCTCGACGAGCATTGTTGCGGTGCATTGTAATTTCATATAATGCAGCTTGCAAATTGCCTCGCTCTTGACAATACAACGCAGCAATCGGCGCAACTTCATCAACACCAATATCGCGATATTCGTAAGTTACAAAACGCGGTGACTTATCAACGACACTCATATGAGCCGCAAGACGATTATAATCCGGCTCTTCCCAATATAAATTTTCAACCCAAGCGCAAGCATTTAGCAAAAACACAAGGCAAAGCATTTTTTTCATTCGGTTTTCTCCTGACTTTTAACTTTACGCGCTGAAACAGAAATATTTTTTGTGGTATTAATTGGGGTAAGCCCCTCAACCTCTTTACCTTCTTTTTGGCGAATAATTTCCAAACGACGGTTGGTCATGCGTAATGTTGCGGCTTTGAAATCGTATGTCATTGGATTAACCTTTCTGCTTTTATGTTCTTAGAATAGCAGTTTTTTATTAAACAATGCTTAATTATTTCAACTCGTTATATACTTCTTTTCCGGCTCGCAACAAAATATCGTATATTCTTTTGTTGGTTGAATTTTTGGTGCGGGTGTTTTGTAATTTATCAAGCATGCGTAACAGCTGCCTATTAAATCGCTGATCTTCACGCAAATGTTCTACAGCACTAAGATTTTCTTCATCTTCTATTTTATAGTTTACCACCGCTTTTAGCGTAGCAATATATTTTGCATCATTTTGAGCAGCATATTGAGCCGATGCAAAAAACGGATACATCATTGAAAAAACAAGAGATAGCAAAACAATACGCATGGAAACCTCCGATAAAAAGGTTGTTTTAATGTTTATAAAGAATATACTACAAATATTAGAATCGATTAGCTATGACTTTTTGAAAGTTATTAAACATGAAAAAAACTATGTGGGCGCTTTTTGACGACAGAACCGGAAGTGTTGGTCAAGCCAAGGGAATTATTCTGGCCATGGGCGACAAAGTAAATGTTGTCGAAAAAAATATCGTTTATACTTGCTGGGCTGCTTTGCCAAATTTTATTCGTGGCAGAAGTTTGCTTGGAGTTAACCGGTCCAAAAGCTCTTTGCTTGACGAAGAAAATTATCCTGATCTTATTTTATCAACCAGTCGACGCACAATGCCGATAGCTCGTTATGTTCGCAAAAAATCAAACGGCAAGACTAAAATCATCCAATTAATGTATCCGGGAAAAACCGGTTTGAAAGAAACAGAGTTGGTCATTTTATCTGAACATGATCGCAAAAAAAACTCTTCTGATAAGTTTTTTTATATTACCGGTTGCCCTCATCGGGCATCAAAGGAAGTATTGCTTGAAGCAGAAAAAAAATGGATGCCGGAATTTTCTTATCTGCCTAAACCGTGGACAACAGTGATTATTGGTGGCGCTATTAAAGGAAAGCCTTTCAGCCTCGAAAATGCACAAGCATTAGCTCAAGAAATTCTTGATTTCAAACAAAAGTGCGGCGGATCTATTTTAATTACCACATCACGACGCACCGGAATGCCTGCTCAGGATGAAATTATGTCACATCTTAAAGAAATTCCTGCCTATACTTTTTTATGGGGAGAGAAAAAGGAAAACCCCTACATGGGTTTTTTGGCCTGTGCAGATAATATTATCGTTACCGGAGACACCGTATCGATGTGTAGCGAGGCTTGTGGTACCGGAAAGCCGGTTTTTGTTTTTCGAGGCAATAATTGGTTAACCAAAAAACATTTGCGCTTTGTGCAATCACTGTTTGATGGAGGCTACGCAACTGCCCTTGAAGACGACAACGCATTATCTTTTAAACCTTCAAAAAGACTTGAATGTTCTAAACAGACTGCAGAAAAGATTTTAGAAATCAGGTAAGAAATAATCTTCTAATGTTGCATCTTGTGATTCGGCAGAAGCAATTTCTTCGACATTATTTTTGCGCGTAGCAACTACTTTTTGGAACATACGCCCGAAATAAGTACTTTTGCGCCAAACAAAATCTAACTTATTCTTAGCAAAAGTATCTATTTCACGATCCCATAATTTTTCTGCAAAGGGATGACGCAGGCGATTGTACATCCGCACAACATATCGCAACGGGTGCCAATAAAGAGGATTATGATAATCTACAAAAATGGCACATCCTCCGTCTTTGACGGCATTAAGAGCATTATTAATTACTTTCATTTTGGTAACCACCGGTAATTCTTGCAAAAGCAGAAAACACAGCACAACATCATACTGCTTCTGAATTTTTAAAGTGGCGGCATCTTGCTCAAAAATATGTAAACAGGGATAAATCGAGCCATATTTTTCTTTATTGCGTGCAACCTGAAAAGGGTTTACATCAATAACATCAAATTGTCCGTAAGCACCAACAGTTTGTGCAACCTGATCTATTTCATCTCCAAAGACCATTCCAAGTTGCAAAACATTTTGATTCATTTTTATGTTACGCAGTGCTGATGAAACCAGTTTGTTATACTGGAAAAAAGTTCGAAGACGGGCAGAAAAACGAGAATCTAAAGCTTCACTTTCAGTAACGCTATTATAACGATCTCCGTATACAAAACTACTATATGCGGGAATTTTAGAAGCGTTTTTTTCATTCATGACCGTTCTCCACTTGCTGTATTATCTGCTTAACTTGCAAGACACTGTTTTCATAACAAGCTTTACATTCTTTTATTTGTTTTGGCAATTGCTCGAAACGTTTTTTTAAGATATTTTCCTCAATACGCGTACACATTCCGGCGAAATTTTCCATACCAAAAACAAGACTGTTTGAACGCCAATTATGAAATTTACTACGTTTTATATCCCATTCCATTTCATCAAGCGTAGCCCAAACTGCCGAGGATTGCTCAAGATATTCACGCCATAAAAACAACATTTTTTCGGGGCCGAAAATATTTTGATATGTGTTTAGTTGTTTTATATTAACAATCATTTTAAAATTCCCTGTCGATTTGCTTCTGCAACGGCACCCGTACGATTATATACGTTTAAAAGTTTGAGAATTGCCGTTACATGCAATTTTACGGTTCCTTCGGTCAAACCTAAATCATAAGCAATTTGCTTATTAGACCGGCCTTTGGCTATCAAGCGTAAAACATCTATCTGTCTTGGTGATAAAACTTTAGCATCACCTGACATAATGTTTTTTTCTTCAATCTGTTTTAGCAAAGCAAACTCACTATTGGAGGAATGATGCAGTAGCTCCGGAGGAATATAAACACCACCTGACATTACCAGATTGACCGCACTGATAATTACTGCATTTGATGATGTTTTAGGCACATAGCCGGCGGCTCCCAACTCAATGGTCTTCTGCACAATTTCTTTATCAAAAACAGCAGAAAGAATGATAATTGGGGTGTTGGGCAATACAGTATGTATTTTTTCAATAGCATCAAGCCATTTGGCTCCGGGCATTGCTAAATCTGTCAAAACAAGATCAAAATCGTGTTCGTTCGCTATAATATTAAAAATTTCCTGATAATCTTTCGCTGTTTTTAATTCCATTTCAGGAAAAGAAGCTTGAAGTATCATTTCCAATCCTTTAAGAAACAATTCATGATCATCAGCAATTAATACTTTCATTTTATTCTCCTCTTATCCAATCTCCGACAACCGCTTGCCAAACCGCCAATGCCGCACAAGCTGCCGTTTCGGCTCGTAAAATTCTTGGCCCTAAATTTATTCCACGAACAAAAGGCAAGCTGTCTAAAAGTTTTTTTTCTTCTGATGTAAAACCTCCTTCAGGACCAACCAAAATCGCAGCGGCTTTTTTGGAAAAATCACTAAATACGCTTACACAATCAGCTCCTTGCAAGCTTTCATCCATAAAAAACAAAATCCTTTCTTCCGGCCAAGACGATAAAATCTTTTCTAATGTTTCTGCTTTAACAATATGCGGAATATCTGTACGCTCACATTGTTCTGATGCTTCTTTGGCTTGAGCAATAAAGCGCTCTATACGCGGCTTATCTGACATTGTGTTGCGGGTAATTATGGGAACAATGGTGCGAACTCCAAGCTCTGTGGCTTTTTCTATTACAAAATCAGTTTTATCTTTTTTTAGGGGGGCAAACAATAACCAAATATCCGGCACAGCATGAGCTTCGCGTACTTTGCCAATCACTTTAATTCGACAATGTTTCTTGTGTGCCTCAACGATACTACACTCATATTCGCCCGTAGAATTAAAACAGCCCAAAACGTGTCCTTCCGTCAATCGCATTACATTACACAAATAATGAGAATCGTCAGGACTAAGCTCTACAACAGCGTTGGGACACAATGCGGCTTCTACATACAAGCGAATTTTGTTTTTGGCTCGTTGATTCATTTTGTTTATATATTCCAAATTTCTTGGCATAAAATCCAATTTGCAGTTTCACATCTTCAGTTTATGGAATATGTTAGCCTTATAGAAGTAAAATTTTAGTTACAACATATCAAATTTTTCAGGTTTTGCGATGATTATTACAATTGACGGTCCCGCTGCGGCAGGAAAAGGAACTCTGGCAGGAAAGTTGGCTAACAAATATAACCTTGCTTATTTTGATACCGGAATGGTTTATCGGGCTGTTGGACTTGAAATGATATTGGGCGGATATGAGCCTAGTGATGCCGCCATAGCTGAAGATTTTGCCAAAAACCTTACCTTTCCACGCATGATAGAACTCTCACAAAATCCCATATTTCGTTCATTGGAAGGAAGCAAAGCCGCATCTGCCGTTGCGGCAATTATTCCGGTGCGTGAAGCTTTATTACAAATGCAGCAAAATTTTTCAAAAAGGCCTGTCTTTGCCGATGGTACTTCCGCCAAGGGTGCTATTTATGACGGACGAGATACCGGAACGGTTGTTTGTCCGCAAGCCGATATTAAATTTTTTGTTACGGCATTACCTGAGGTACGCGCTGAGCGTCGTTATAAAGAATACTTGCAAAAAGGCATTGCTTCTGATTATCAAGAAGTATTAGAACAGACAATTGCTCGCGATAAAAATGATTTTGCGCGTCCCAGCAGCCATCCGGCTAAAGATGCAATTATTTTTGACACATCCTACTTATCAATTGAAGAAGTTTTTGCCAAAGCTTGCAAAATCATCGAAAACTATCAAAAAACTCTTGAAAAATAAATATTTGCGTGTATAAATGAAGCACTCTTGAAGATCAAGGGTGCGCTTGGCTTTGAGAAACCAACCCCGCACAAGTCCGCTCCGCTTTTTTATTTTTGGAGAATGGCATTTTTTGAAATATCTATATTTATGATTAATACTGAAGTTAAAATCCCTGAAATGACCGAAAATTTTGAAGATTTGCTCAAAGAGCAATTTGGTGATGATGGAATCACCGGTTCGGTTGTTAAAGGTACCATTATCAAATTGACCCCTGATTTTGCAATGGTTGATGTCGGCCTCAAATCTGAAGGTCGCATTCCTTTGCGTGAATTCGGTCAAAAAACAGAATTGAAAATCGGCGATCAGGTTGAAGTTTATGTTGATCGCTATGAAGACAAAGACGGCAATATTGTTTTATCTCGTGAAAAAGCTCGTCGTGAAGAAGCTTGGCAAGATCTTGAAAAATGCCTTAACTCAGGTGAAAGAGTTAATGGTATTATCTTTGGTCGTGTTAAAGGTGGTTTCACTGTCGATCTTAATGGTGCGATTGCATTCTTACCTGGTTCTCAAATTGATATTCGTCCAATCCGCGATATTACTCCGCTCATGGGCATTACACAACCCTTCCAGATTTTAAAAATGGATAAGGTTCGTGGCAATATCGTTGTTTCTCGCCGCGTTGTTTTGGAAGAAACCAGAGCTGAAGCTCGTGCCGAGCTCATTAATGACCTTAAAGAAGGTTCTGTTCTTGAAGGTGTTGTTAAAAATATTACCGATTATGGCGCATTCATTGATTTGGGTGGTGTTGACGGTTTGTTGCACGTTACCGATATTTCTTGGAAACGCATCAATCATCCGGCAGAAGTTTTGTCTGTTGGCCAAACTGTTAAAGTTCAAGTTATCAAATTCAATGAAGATAACCAACGTATTTCTTTGGGCATGAAACAACTTGAATCTGACCCATGGCAAGCTGTTGCCGACAAATATAATGTTGGTGAAATTTACACCGGTAAAGTTACTAACATTACCGATTATGGTGCTTTTGTTGAATTAGAAGACGGCATTGAAGGTCTTGTTCACGTTTCTGAAATGAGCTGGACTCGCAAAAATGTTCATCCGGGCAAAATCGTTTCTACTTCACAAGAAGTTGAAGTTAAAGTTTTGGAAGTTGATGCTGACAAGCGCCGCATCAGTCTCGGAATTAAACAATGCACTCCGAATCCTTGGGCTGCTTATGTTGAAGAGCATCCGGTCGGTTCTATTATCAGCGGCAAAATTAAAAATATTACCGAATTTGGTTTGTTTGTCGGTTTGTCTGATGAAATTGACGGTATGATTCATTTATCTGATATTTCTTGGGAAAAATCAGGAGAAGAAGCTGTTAAGGATTACACCAAAGGCCAAGATATTGAAGCTAAAATTATTGATGTTGATGTTGAAAAAGAACGCATCAGCCTTGGTATTAAACAATTGACAGAAGATACTGTTTCCTCTGCTTTGGAAGGCTTCAAAAAAGGCGATATTGTTAAAGCCACTGTTGTTGATAACGACGACAAAGGTGTTAATGTTGAAGTAAATGGTATTGCGGCTTACATCAAAAAAGCTGACTTATCTAAAGATAAAGCTCAGCAGAATCCGGAAAATTACAATGCCGGTGATGTTTTGGAAGCGAAAATTACTTCTGTAGACAAGAAAAACGCTAAAATCGGCCTGTCTGTTAAAGCATTAGAAATTGAAGAAGAGAAAAAGGCTTTAGAAGAATATGCTTCTGATACCAGCAACTCTGCTCTTGGTGATGCTTTAGGTGCAGCTTTGAAAAAGAACGCTTAATTTTACGCAGTAAAGTAAAAACGTTCATAAAAAACGGCAATCCTTAATCGGATTGCCGTTTTTGTATGAATAACAAAATAAAATTTTGTTGATTTTTGTTAAATTATAAGGTATTACCCGCTTTATTGAAATTATAGATATTAAATAACCAATAAATTATCACAAAAATGAACGAAAAAAATTTGAGATTTTCTTCTCTTGAGGAAGTTAAGAACTATTTTGCAAAGAAAGATGTTAGCAAAATGGATGTTCAAGAAGCTGTCGAAACAAAGTATGCGGTCAAAACAATTTTGACAGTATTGCAACAAAATGAAGCTCCGGCAATAGTTACCAACTTCTGGTACTTATTACTGCGTCTGATAGAGGAACGACTTAAGATGCTTGGCTACAAAGTTATAGACATGAATATTGATGATTTTATCAATATTGTTCACGTTGTTCCTGAAGACCTGCTACGCTCACATCCGCATGATATAGCGCAACAAATGTTTGAAGACGTTGATAACGAGATGTTAGGAGAGTTGCTTTGTCAGCTGATTGCCGAAAAGCCGCAAAACGACGACTTGTTGAATATGATGCGCCTTGAATATGCCAGACGCAACAAACTAAATTAATTTGCTTATCAATCAAAAAAGCCCCTCATTTATGAACTGTACCCTAAAATTCAAACAGTTCAATGAGGGGCTTTCCTGTTTTTTATACTTATTTTACTTCTTCAAAATCAGCATCAACAACTTTTTCATCATTCGAAGTTGCGTCGGCAGACGGCTGATCTGCGCTTGTCGCATCTGCACCACCGGCAGCTTGAGCCTGAGCTTTGTACATTGCTTCACCAAGTTTCATTGAAGCCTGCATTAAGCTTTCTGTTTTTTCTTTGATAACCGACAAATCTTCAGCTTCTAAAGCAGTTTTGAGAGCTTTGATTTCGTTTTCAATTGCCTCTTTTTCTGTTGCACTGATTTTATCACCGTGTTCTTTCAAGGTCTTTTCTGTTGAATGAACTAAAGATTCACCTTGATTTTTAGCCTCAACCAATTCTTTTTTCTTTTTATCGGCATCGGCATTGGCTTCTGCATCTTTAACCATTTTTTCAATATCAGCATCCGACAAACCACCGCTGGCTTGAATACGAATAGCTTGTTCTTTATTAGTGGCTTTATCTTTTGCAGAAACGTTAACAATACCGTTAGCATCAATATCAAAGGTAACTTCAATTTGAGGCATACCGCGAGGTGCTGGCGGAATACCAACCAAATCAAATTGACCCAACAACTTATTATCAGCGGCCATTTCGCGTTCACCTTGGAATACGCGAATGGTTACGGCCGTTTGACCATCTTCTGCAGTAGAGAAAACCTGACTTTTACGAGTTGGAATAGTAGTATTACGGTCAATTAATCTGGTGAAAACACCACCAAGCGTTTCGATACCCAAAGATAATGGAGTAACATCAAGTAGCAAAACATCTTTAACATCACCCATAAGAACGCCACCTTGAATAGCAGCACCCACAGCAACACCCTCGTCAGGGTTAACACCTTTCTGTGGTTCTTTACCGAAGATTTCTTTTACCTTTTCTTGAACCTTTGGCATACGAGTCATACCACCGACTAAAATAACTTCGCTAATATCTGACGGAGTAACACCGGCATCCGACATTGCTTTTTTGCAGGGCTCTACAGTACGCTCAATCAAATCTTCAACAATAGATTCCAACTTAGCTCGGCTTAATTTAATATTAAGATGTTTCGGACCGGAAGCATC
>JAFTLF010000120.1 GCA_017452885.1 Alphaproteobacteria bacterium | reverse complement strand
GTTATTTGCGGTTTGGAAATCCATTGTCAGATTATTTCCAAATCCAAGATTTTTTCCGGAGCTTCGACGCATTATGGTGCCGATGTTAATGAAAATGTATCTTTTATTGATGCCGGTATGCCGGGGATGTTGCCGACGCTTAATGAAGAATGTGTACGTCAGGCAATTAAAACAGGTCTGGGACTTAATGCCGAAATTAATAAATATTCGGAATTTTCTCGTAAAAATTATTTTTATGCCGATTTACCGCAAGGTTATCAGATTACTCAATTTAAATATCCTTTGGTTGGAGAGGGAAAGGTTACTGTTGATTTGAGTGACGGTACAAGCAAAGATATTGGTATTGAGCGTATCCATATTGAGCAAGATGCCGGCAAGTCTATTCATGATATTTCACCGGATAAGACATTTATTGATTTGAATCGAGCCGGTGTCGGACTGATGGAAATTGTAACTAAACCGGATTTTCGCTCACCTGAAGAAGCCGGAGCTTTCTTGCGTAAATTACGTTCGATTGTTCGTTATTTGGGAACTTGTGACGGAAACATGGATGAAGGTTCAATGCGTTGCGATATTAATGTTTCGGTACGCAAAGTAGGTGAAACGGGTTTTCGTACTCGCAATGAAATGAAGAATGTTAATTCGGTTAAATTTGTGATGCAGGCAATTGAGGTTGAAGCGCGTCGACATGTCGAAGTTTATGAAAATGGCGGTACTATTGAGCAAGTGACTCGTCGTTTTGATCCGGTTAAAGGAGAAACTTTTGCCATGCGTAAAAAAGAGTTTGCGCATGATTATCGTTATTTTCCGGAACCGGATTTGTTACCATTGGTAATTGATGATGATTATATCAATAAAATTCGCTCTGAAATGGTGGAATTACCGGATGCTAAGCAAGCTCGTTTTATTAATGAATTGGGGTTGACCGCTTATGATGCATCGGTTTTGTGTGAAAACAAAGAAACTGCTGAATGGTTTGAAAAAGCAGCCAAAGGTCATGATGCCAAAAAAGTTGCTAACTGGATGATGGGTGATTTTTTTGCGATGTTAAATGAAAAGAAAATAACTTTGGAAGAAAGCCCTATTTCACCGGAGAATTTAGGTAAGTTGGTTGATTTGATTACATCTGATGTTATTAATGGCAAAACAGCTAAAGATGTATTTGCAATTATGACAGAAACTGGTGATGCTCCGGATAAAATAGTCGAAGAAAAGGGATTGAAGCAAGTGACAGATAGCGGAGCTATTGAAGCGATTGTCGATGCTGTTATTGCCGCAAATCCGGATAATGTTGCTGCATATAAAGGCGGCAAGGTTAATCTTATGGGTTGGTTTGTCGGACAAGTGATGAAAGAATCGCGAGGTAAGGCAAATCCGGGAATGGTGAATCAATTATTAGCTAAGAAGCTTTCGTAATGAAAAATGAAGGGCTGTTTTTGTAAAACAGCCCTTTGACTTTTATTGTTGATGTAATTAAGTAAACTTAATATATGTTATTAGAACGTGTACAAGGACATTGACTTAGTACAATAATAGTATCCCGATGTCAGAGTAGTATTGCTGTAAGAACTCTGGCTGCATGTGCTGGAAGAGCAGGTATACGGGCCAAATGCAGTGTCTCCATAGTAATTGCGCCCGGAAACAGGTTTGGTTACGACGGAGTTTGTTGAGATTGTCATCGAAACGAGTGCTTGTGCATCATAAATATCGGCAATCTCAGTCATAGCACATGAAGAGTCTGTTGTTGTACAGCCACATGCCGTTTTAACGTTATCGTATCCGGTTTTTGACGTATTGCCGCCGTAAACATAAGATACTTTGAGTTTACCATTGTATGAACTGACAGAAGTTACCATGCCGAGCAGTGTTTTGGAAGAAGTATAAGTCGACGAGCAGGTTCCGTCACTGTAAAGATAATTACCTTTAGCGCAGGATGTTGTTGACGGTCTGCTCTTAACTCTTCCGGCATATATAAAGATGTTAGCCGGGTAGTTACGCGGTGTGACGGTTGATGATTTGCCGTAAATGGAATTGGATTTTGAGGCATTAAAATAAAAGTTGCGTCCCCAATCATCAGAATTACCACCTTTCATCGCCATATTATAGGTACTGCTTTTACTTATTGCCCCGCTACCATCTTTGT
>JAFTLF010000013.1 GCA_017452885.1 Alphaproteobacteria bacterium | reverse complement strand
GCCGGTGTTGCGAGAAAGTTGCTTTCCCGTGATGCCGGCTAATTTTTGCAAACCTTCTTTATCCCACAAGCACATCAAACCGTCGATATTACATACATCAAGGCTTTTATCAGGCTTGCGATATGTGCAGGGAATAGGGCAGGATATAAAATTATCTCCCCCCATAGATTGCAAAAAATAACGAGAATCATTTTTTACATAACAGCTTGTGACCATTCCTTCAAAGCCCATTTTCAAAACTTCTTGAGCATAGCGACGTATAAGTCTTTCACCAATTCGCATTCGTTTGTATTCGGGGGCAATATAAAGAGAACTGGAGCCGGCTATTTTATCATAATCAGGAAGATTAATCGGTCGCAAATCTTCATCAACATTACGACGTTGATAGGCATATTTCTTGCGTAAGATACTGCGTCGTATGTTTTCTTTTTGATAAAGTTCAAATTCTTCCGGTTCAAGAGGTGCCGCATATCCTTTGCGAAAACCAACAATCTTGGGACCGGAGGGTGTTTGCGCTTCAGCTACAAAGCATAAGAAAGGATTCTCCGGCGCATCCAAGCGTTGCATTGCTTTACGCCAATAATCAGCAAAAGTTGAGCGAGATTGTCCGGTATCTTTTTCTTCATCGGGAATAAGTTCGGGATATACCTTAAGAGATGCTCCATATTTATCAGTAACAGCATCGTTAAAAAAACGATCATAATAGGCAATATAGGCAAGTTCGGCAAGTTCTTGTTCGTCTTTTCTTTCGGCACGACGGATGACGATTCCATCGTTGGCATATTGAGTAATCATTATTACAATTCCTGTTCATCAAATAGTTAAAACATTGGTACAAAAAGTTTCGTATCAATGTCGATGTCGCAGAAATGTAATATTCAAAAATGCCATGTTATTTTCTCAATCTTTTTAATACGGTTTTATATCCGTTGTTATCTTGTTTTTTTAAGAATCTGGCTACCCTGGTAACAGTTGTTAGAGAGGCACCGGTTCTTTCAACGATTTCGCGATAAGACAAAGTTTCATCTTGTAATAAACCGGCAATTTCCAAACGGTCAGCAAAGTCAGACAGTTCCGAAACAGTGCATAAATCTTTCAAAAAATTCTCAACTTCTTTAGTAGATTTGAGTGTTAAAAAAGCGCGATACAACTGTTTTTCTTTGTTCATTAGTTTTACTCAGATGAAACACTGTGTTTTACCAAAATAAAACATAGTGTAATAAAAGTAATAAGTCAAGCCTTTTGTCGTATGTAAATAAAGTTTATATTTATATGATGATAAAATTGATTGAAAACAATAAAATAAGAAGCGTTATTATTCTGATTAAAGAATAAAATACGTTCCTTATTTTTAGTGTGAATATTATTTAAGCAGTTACATTGATGCCATTATTTTGTCTTTTTCTGCTTTAAATTCTTCTTCTGTAATAATTCTTTTTTCTTTTAGTTCACTTAATTTTTCTAACATTTCATAACAAGTTAGTTTTTCTTTACTGGGAACAATATCATTTTTATTTTGTGTAGCATCTTTATCTACCCAATTTTTGGGTTGCCAAATTAAAGACAATACCAAAGCTACTATCCAAGTGATACCAATTAATAAGCCAATCCAACTTAATATAGTTATTGTTGATAATTCTGAGCCGCAAATACCTCTCTTTTTTGCAATTGTGATGGGAACCATCACAACAAACACTACAACAGCAAGTATTATCAATAAAAAAACCAAACCTTGAAGTTCTTCCATAATATCAATCTTTCAATATTTATTTTAAAATAAAACAGTAAAACCAAACGTTCCGAGCCAAATCCATAAATATATGGGATTTTCATTCAGCAATTTAGAACGTTCATACAAATAGCCGGGAACAAACCAAGCATTATCCAGCATTGTTCCTTCAAATCCCAGATTTTTTAGTTGTTTAGCATCAGAATAGCTCAATACGATATTCAATATAACAGTTATAAACCATAAATTTTCATACGCTATTCCGGTTGCTTCGGCGACTAAAACTTCTAAGAAAAGACCAATAAATGGAGCAAAAGACAATCCCCATACAAAATTAGAGTTTATTTTTTGAGTCTTATCTTCCAGAGAAGATGCTTCCAAAATTTTCTTTTTGGAAGCATTAAATTCTTCCTCTGTAATGATACCCTTGATTTTTAGTTCATTTAGTTTTTCAAGAGCTTCTATATCCATTTTCTACTCCATAAATTTACATGAACAATTTATTTAACAGGAGAACCATATTTATTGTCTTTTTCATCGCCTTTTTGAGCAAGCCAATAAATTATCAAACCAACAGCCACCAGATTCAATAAAAGTCCAAGCAAAGCAACGCCGGATTGACCGGATGTGTAATGTGAAATAGCCGCCATCATTGATGTGATAATAACTACACCATAAGGGAACAACATCCACCAACCGCTTTTGTTAACATCGTGTAATCTTCTGGCTTGTACCGCAAGACTTGGAACAAACATGGCAAGAGAATATAAACCATACAACAAACTAACTGTTCCTAAAATGGCATCCAAAACACTCAATACCAAATTAATTATAACAGTAACTAAAATAAAAGACCAAAATTCATATCGACTAGAACGACCTTTAAATTGAGCATATTTTTTTATGCAGTCTAAATAGCTGTTAAAAATATTACGATTAGCTGAAGTAGTAGTTTTGGAAGCTGTAATACCAGCCGATAAAAATTCTTTCTTTTTAGTGTTAAATTCTTCTTCAGTAATAATGCCTTTCTCTTTTAACTCATTTAATTTTTCTAACTCCTGAATATTCATTTTACACTCCTTTATAAATCAGATTAATTATTACATTATGATATTTAATTGGGCATAAAAAGCAAGTAAAATAAGGAGATAAAGATTAAAAGTGGAAAATTGCTTTTTATAAATTTCGACACAATAAGCACCTTAATCAGGTGCTTGTTTTTGAAATGGTGCGAGTAGGGATTGCTAAGCAATCACAACCACTGCTCTGGTTGTGATTGTCTGCAAAATCTTGGAAGATGTTAGCAATTCAAGATTTAAGCAAAGCGTAATCGCCGAATTGGTTACATCCCCAAGCGCGGCCCGTCCCCAAGAGGGCAAGCAAAGCGTAGCCCGATTGGAACAGAGCATAAAAAAAGCACCTTAATCAGGTGCTTG
>JAFTLF010000119.1 GCA_017452885.1 Alphaproteobacteria bacterium | reverse complement strand
TTTTTCTATTATATATGCTTTGTCTTCTTGATTTTTTCTCATGTTTTTCTCTTTTTTGTCTATAATAAGTATAAATAATTGATGGCATTTGTCCAGAATAAAAACAAATATGAAGAGAAAATTTAGCAAAAAATTTATTATTTTGATGCAGAATATTCTAAAATTAACTAAGGAGGATGATGCAGATGTTGGAAATTGTTTTTACCAAAGGAAAAGTCGGGGCAGATGCCGTGCGGATTCTTTGTTGTGCTGAGAATGCTCGACCGGAATTGACTTCTTTGGGCAAAGATACGCAGGAATTGGTGTGCAAAGCGTTAAAACAAGAGAAATTTCAGGGAAAAAGCGGACAAATGGTGGTTGTTGCCGGTGGTCGCAGTAAGGTAATTGTTGCGGGGGTGGGAAAAAATCCCGATGAAATAGCTTTGCAAAAATTGGGCGGTAGTTTGGTAAAACCGTTATTTAGGGATAGTGTTGCATGTTTTGTTGTTGACGAAATAAAAGGTTGTAAGTTGAATACAGCAGAAATTGCTTGTAATGTTGGGTTTGGCTTGATGATTGGAAGTTATCGATTTGACAAGTATTTTACCAAGAAAAAAGCTGATGAGTATCCTGCTTTGGAGCAAGTTGTGTTTCAAATGAAAAATGCTGAAGTTGCTACGCAAAATTTCAAAAAATATGCCGCTTTGGCTAATGGTGTTCGTTATGGGCGTGATTTATGTAATGAGCCGGCAAATTATTTGACACCGCAAGTATTTTCTGAAGATATTGAGCGGCTTAAATATCTGGGATTGGAAATTGAAATTCTTGGCAAAAAAGAATTACAAGAAAAAGGTTTCGGTTTGTTATTGGGAGTGGCACAAGGTTCTGTAAATGAGCCTAAAGTAGCCATTTTGCAATGGAAAGGGAAAGCCGAGCAAAATAATTTTGATGTTGCATTGGTCGGAAAAGGCGTAACTTTTGATTCCGGAGGAATTTCGATTAAGCCCGGAGCCGGTATGGGAGATATGAAAGGAGATATGACTGGAGCAGCAGTGGTTGTATCTACCCTTAAAGTACTGGCTTTGCAGGCGGCACCGGTGAATGTTGTCGGTATTGTCGGTTTGGTGGAAAATATGCCTTCCGGAAGTGCAATTCGCCCCGGAGATGTTTTGACATCTTTGTCTGGTCAGACTGTTGAGGTTTTAAATACCGATGCAGAAGGTCGATTGGTTTTGGGGGATTGTTTGACCTATATTCAGGATAAGTTTGAGATTAAAAAAATTATAGATATTGCCACTTTGACGGGAGCAACAATGCGCGCGTTGGGTAGCGAATATGCCGGTATTTTTTCTAATGATGATAAATTATGTGCTGATTTAATAAAAGCCGGTGAACGAAGCGCAGAAAATTTGTGGCGGTTACCGATTAATAAGGCTTATGACAAAATGATTGATTCTCCGATTGCCGATATGAAGAATTTGGGCGGAGCCAATGCCGGAGGTAGTACTGCCGCTTGTTTCTTGCAACGTTTTGTTAAAGACGGTGTGAAATGGGCGCATTTGGATATTGCCGGTGTAGATAAGTTAGAAAAAGGTACCGAATTATGTCCGAAAGGTGCAACGGCTTTTGGCGTTAGATTGTTGAATAAGTTTTTATATCAATAAAATGTATTTCGGAATATAAACTCAAAAAGCTCTGTTCTTTATTGAACAGAGCTTTTTGTAAAGTGCATAATTATTCGTTTACTGTACTAACATGGTGTTCCGTGTACGTCTGCGATATGATTAATTGTAATACCGTGTTGTTCACTAAAACCAACTTGCCACATAGTATTGTGCATTACAAACATTTCTCCTTTTTCCATCACAATAATTTCTAATTCCGTGATGTTTTTGGTGTTAAAAATGTTTTCATCGCCATTAAATGCCGGAGCTATGACCAATTGAGAAAATTCGTTGTCATTGCTATTTGACTTACTGACCCAATGGTAACCAAGAAATTGATGTTGTTCATCATTTTGGTAAATTTTGCATAGCTCGTATTCCATTTCAGGTATCCCGCGGATTGCATTTAGTGCTTGAGCGATACTTTCGTTAAAAAGAAAATTGACGCGTCGGATACCAAGTTTACCATTAACAGAAACTGTTAAGTAAAGGTGTTCATCAACGATAAAAACCTCATCTTCGTACATGGGAGCAAAGATGACTCTGTCGTATTCATCCGTATCTTTGAAAGATTTAAAGATAGGAAGATCTTGATATGCGTCATCTTCTTGACTGCACCAGCCTATTGTGCGGAAACTTTTAGTGTTGCTACAA
>JAFTLF010000118.1 GCA_017452885.1 Alphaproteobacteria bacterium | reverse complement strand
TCAGAGCGATGATGCTATTTGCTATTTTGAATTATATTGTTTGTGTGGCAGCTTTTTATAGTTGGAAAACGGTTTGGTTTTGGTCGGTTTTAGTTGCTATGTATATTTTGTGGGGCGCGCTGTTTCGGTATTATTTTCGGAGAGAACCCTATGTTGATGTAAAATCTTTGTTTGCTTCAATGATTCCTTCAAGCAAGATTTTGGTTTTGGCGGTATTGGTGGTTACTATATTAGTGGTATTACCTATTGTTCCTTTGTTTTTGCCCAATATGCCTTCAGAATTTATTGATAAATATAGTTTTTTTCTGCAAACTCATATGCAGGAAAATGATATGATTGATGCCGTAATTAATATTATTATTACTTTATTTTCGCCACTGATTTTTTATCGTCCGATTTTTGCGTGGATTTCATCACTTATTGGTCGTAGCGGATTACTGAAATCGGCATTTGAAAAGACAAAAGGAAATTATTGGGAATTTTTGTTATTGGCAATTGTTATCAATTTGTCTTCTTCGTTGGTGTATTATCAGATGTCAGTGCTTAATATGTCTTTGTGGTTAATTGCGTTGCCTTTGTCGTTGCTGATTTTGTATTTCAATATCGCATTAGCACTGTGCTATGCTTTCTTCTTTTTAGAAATTGAAACTAAGAAAAATTCTATTGCATTAGAGCAATAAATTCATCTTCATTTAATATGGTTATACCCAGATCTTTGGCTTTGGTGGCTTTTGATCCGGCATCGGCTCCAATAATAACAAAGTCTGTATGTGAGGAAACCGAACCGGCTACTTTAGCACCTAAATTTTGTGCTTTAGCTTTGGCTTCTGAACGTGTCATTTTTTCTAAAGTTCCGGTAAAGACGATTGTTTTTCCGGCAATTGGAGAATTGTAATTTGTCGAATCAACGTAATCTTCAATTTCGATTTCATTTAGTAGTTTATTGATGATGTCAATATTATGAGGTTCTTGAAAAAATTCAACAATGTCGGTAGCCATCGAAGAACCGATACCGTCAATAGCTACCAATTTTGCAGTTTCTTTGTTTATCATATCATTCATGAAATGCTTAAAATTTCCGTAGTTTTGGGCAATTAATAATGATGTTGCGGTGCCGGTTTGGCGAATGCCCAGAGCATAAATGAAACGAGGTAAGCTTATTATTCTTTTGGCATTAATTGCATTAAAAAGATTTTCAACTGATTTTTTGCCCCATCCTTCTTTACGTTCAATATGTAGTCCTATGTCGGCGGAAAATAAATCATCGCCACCATAGTTGCGTTTTTCAAGTGTAAAAATATCTGCAGGCGTATGAAGAATATCGTCATGGTAAAAATCTTCGATAATTTTATTTCCAAGACCGGCAATATCAAAAGCATCACGCGATACAAAGTGAATTATATGCTCAATTGCTTGAGCTGGACAAGACAATCCACCAGTGCAACGACGAACAGCTTCATCATCTTCTTTTATTGCATGAGCACCGCATTGAGGGCAAAAATGCGGAAAAATAAATTCAGATGAATTAGCCGGTCTTTTTTCACGAATTACCTGTACAATTTGCGGAATAACATCGCCGGCGCGTTGAACTATTACTGTATCGCCAATGCGAATATCTTTGCGTTTGATTTCATCTTCATTATGTAAAGTTGCATGTGATACAATAACGCCGCCGACATTAATCGGCTCTAGGTCTGCAACGGGGGTTAGTGCACCGGTACGACCTACTTGAATACGAATATTTTTAATAGTTGTCAGAGCTTGTTCTGCAGGAAATTTATGGGCAATTGCCCAACGTGGCGTGCGAGTTAAAAAGCCCAATCGTTCTTGTAGGGAAATGGAATTTACTTTATATACCATGCCATCAATATCATAGGGTAAAGAGGCTCTTATTTCCATCAGTTGATTAAAATTTTTTTCAAGCATGGTCAGATTGTGGCAAAGAGTATTTAGCGGGTTGACCGGAAAATTCCAATTTTTAAGATACTGAAAAAATTCTTCCTGAGTTTGCCATGGTTTTTCAGAAACTTCTCCCCAAGTATAGGCAAACAAGCTTAGTTTGCGTTCGGCAGTAATTTGGGGGTCGAGTTGGCGTAGTGAACCAGCGGCAGCATTGCGTGGATTGGCAAAAGTTTTTTTACCTTCTTTTTCGTAGCGTTCGTTGAGATCAAAAAAGTCTGCCTTAGACATATACACTTCACCGCGTATTTCTAAAATTTCGGGTGCATTTTCAACTTTTTGCGGTAATTGGTAAATTGTCTTGAGATTTTCAGTAATATCTTCGCCGGTGGTTCCATCGCCACGAGTTGCACCCTGAGTAAAAATACCGTTTTCATAGCGAGCCGAAAATGATAATCCGTCTATTTTGGGTTCGCTCATAAAAGCAATATCTTCTGATGTGTTGAGAAAACGTTTTATGCCACGTATAAAATCTTCAACTTCAGTAATGGAAAACACATCACCGAGGGAAAGCATAGGGAAGCGGTGTGTGATTTTTGAGAAACCGCTTTTTACGGTGGCACCGACTCGTTTTGACGGGCTGTCAGCACGAATCAGCTGCGGAAAACGAGCCTCAATATCCGAATTACGATGTTTTAAACGATCATACTCGGCATCGTTGAGATAAGGAGCATCGTGTTGATAATAAGCAGAATCGGCCTTGGCAATTTCGGTTGCCAAATATTCAAGTTCAATGCGAGCCTCTTCAATGGTTATATCTTTTATATCTTTCATCATGTTTTTAATATAATAATATATGTGTGAAATACCAATATTATATTTGTGTTTTGCAGAGAATTTTGCTTGTCAACAGAAAATGAAAATTATATAAGAAGGTTATCACCATGTATAAATTTAAAATTATTCTGTTATGAAAAAGAAAATGTTGTTGTTTTGTGTGTTGTTGATTGTTTTTGTTTCATCACAGGCACAAATTTCTCTTCCGGAGAGTTATTATGTGAACAAAGCTAAAGCGCAATTGAAAGCGGCTTCAGACAAAAAGGGAAGAGAACCGGTCGTTGTTGCCGTTAAAGACGGATGTTTATATTATGTTATCCGAGACGGAGCCAAAACAGATTATGTTGTCGAGAGGAAAGAGCAGTATATTGTTTATGCGCCTTATCGGTATGAACAGAGTATTTCATTATTGCGAAAGAATCGGAATGATTTTGCGGAGCTTTTGCAATCTCTGTACAAAGATAAGTTTTATCTTACGAATATAGCTGCTACGCAGACCGGTTTGGAAATTTATTTTTTTGAAAAGCAATGGTAGATTAAAAACAACCCCTCAAATGTCTTTGAGGGGTTTGTTAATTGAAAAAGGTTATTTTTCAGGTGAGATGATCATCATCATTTGTTTACCTTCAAGCTTGGGTTCGGACTCAAGCTTACAAATGCCTTCAAGGTCATCAAGCAGGCGTTTTAATACTTCTTTACCCATGTCGTTAGCGCTCATCTCGCGACCTTTGTAACGCATGGTAAATTTGACTTTATTTCCTTCTCCAAGAAATTTTTTGGCTTGTTTAACCTTGACTTCGTAGTCGTGGGTGTCAATCATTGGACGCAATTTTAATTCCTTAATTTCAACCACTTTCTGATTTTTCTTGGCTTCGGCTTTACGTTTTTGTGCTTCGTATTTATATTTGCCGTAGTCCAAAACCTTGCATACAGGAGGAACGGCCTGAGGAGATATTTCAATTAAGTCCAATCCTGCTTCGTCGGCAATCCGTAAAGCCTCTTGTATTGAAACTATGCCTCGATTATCACCGTTTTCATCAATTAAACGAACTTCTCTGACTCTGATATCTTCATTAATGCGCGGTCCATCATCATCGCGTACTGGCGCATTGTTATTTTCTTTAGCTATTGTGGCCTCCTATATAAATTAAACAACTGACGCATATAATACAAAAGTAATAATATTATTCAAGAAAAAAAGTCGAGAATCTAATCAAATCTTGATTCCAATCTAAAGTATTAGTGTGATTGGCCGATGTATCATAGACAAACAGATGATTGACAAGGATAATTTTTTGTTTTAATGTTGCGCTATATCAATGGTTTGTGTTTTTTTTAACAAAAAATAAATTTTTTTGAAAAAAAGTTGTTGACATCTCACGGGGAGTATCATATAAACCACCTCGCTGATGTTGAGAAGCAATTTGAAAATTTCAGTAGTTATAACAGATAGTAAATAAGTAAGAGAGGATACGCAGACGGCATATGTTGCTAGAGGCAACGATAAAAGATATGAAGTCTAAGTATCATAGAAGGAACCAAGAAGATTCTTTATGAGTAATTTAGACAGGGTCTAACTAGACATTTAATATGAGAGTTTGATCCTGGCTCAGAACGAACGC
>JAFTLF010000117.1 GCA_017452885.1 Alphaproteobacteria bacterium | reverse complement strand
TGAAACCATATTTCAATGCATAAAAATAAAATACATCGAATCCAAATATAGATAATCACCCGAAAAGAAACGCTATTCTTTTTTGAAATGAAAACTTTGTGTTATCTAATAGGGATAATGGCATCTATAAAACTTATGGTATCGTTTTCAATATATCATGATTTCTTTGGTTTGACAATAAAAATTTGTCAATAAAAGTGTCGTTTTTTATCTGTTTTTCTTTTGTTTAAATACTGAATCTCAATGTGTTGTGAGTTTTTTAGACAAAATATGTGTGGGTTGAAAAAGGATAATTTGTTTAATCCAAAGTATTGGTTTAAGAATCGGAGGTAAAGATTATTTTAGGTTTAGAAATTCTGTTTTGGAATGCAAAAACGGTTTTTTGATTCTAAAAAAGGGTTTTTGAACCACTTCTAAACAATTATTTTGCATTTTTTTATCAGCAGGTGTTTTTTGTTATTGAAAAATAACTTTTTATTGCTTAAGTTAATCCTGTATTAGTTAATTAGTAACTACGAATTTAAACCCATATGGAGAATATAAAAATGAAAAAACTTTTAGGTTTGTTCTGCGTCATCGTGGCTTTGTCTGGTTGTTCCAGCATGGGCACATTGTTTGGCGGTGCTGAATGTGAGTCTAAAATGGCCAAAGATTTTATGGCTAATGCTGAAGACAGAATCTTCTTTGCTTTTGACAGTTCTGCTATTTCTGCCGATTCTGCCGAAATCTTGGATACTCAGGTTAAATGGTTGAAAAAGCACACCAATGTAAACGTTGTTGTTCAAGGTTACTGCGATGAACGCGGTACTCGTGAATACAACTTGGCTTTGGGTGAGCGTCGTGCCAATGCCGTTAAACAATACCTCGTTTCTAAAGGTATTGCCGCTGAAAGAATCTCTACCATCTCTTATGGTAAAGAAAGACCTGCAGTTCTCGGCAGCAATGAAGCCGCTTGGGCTCAGAACCGTCGCGCTGTTACCGTTATTAAAGCCGGTAACTAATCTCTGCGGTTTAGTCGTATTTGGCGTATCCCCGCAATCGGCGGGGATACGTTTTTTTTGCACTTGTTATTATATTAAAAGTACAATATGTTAGTGGTCAGTGATTGGAAATCAGTGATCAGAGCAGGAGGAAAGATGAGAAAAGCTTCGTTTTTGTATTTGTTGATGGCATCGGTATTGGCGACGGCTCCGGCAAGAGCACAAAGTGCATTAGAAGATCAGATTGAGGCTTTGCGTGAAGATGTGATTGTATTACAACGTCAGGCTTATCGCGACAAAGAGGCCGGTGTTAGTGCCGGTTCGGCTCAAGACGTGATTGTGCGTTTGGGTGAGATGGATGAAAATTTGCGTCAGGCTGTCGGTAAAATTGATGAGATGCAATATAAGTTAAAAACACTGGAAGATAAGATTAATCTGATTAATAAAGATGTTGATATGCGTCTTAGTCAGATGGAAGGAAAGCAATATCAAGGAAGCGGAGTAAATGCTTCTGTTCCTGCTCAAAAATATGATGCTCCAGTTGCTAAGAATGCTCCGGCATCTATTGTTGGTGGAAGTATTGCTAAGGGGGATGATTTGGCACCGGTAAAAACCAAGTCGGCAGAAGAAATTTATCAGCAAGGACAAGATGCTTTAAAGGCTGGTAAAAGTGATGAAGCCGCCGGTTTATTTACTTCGTTAATGACGCGTTATCCGGAGCATAAGTTAGCAGAAAATGCTCAATATTGGCTTGGTGAGGCTTATTATGCTAAAAAAGATTTTGCTAAATCGGCAGTAACTTTTGCCAAAGGTTATGAAAAATATAAAAAAGGTAACAAAGGTGCGGATAATATTTTCAAACTTGGTATGTCATTCAAAGAGCTTGGCAAAACCAAGGAGGCTTGTACAGCATTTATAAACTTACCGAAAGAGTTTCCAAAAGCGGAGGCCGCTTTGATAGAAAAAGCTAAAAAGCAGGCAGAACTTTTGAAATGTGCAGAATAGAGGAATTGTTAGCTGATTTCTTTATAAAAGGTATGTTATGCAACAGTTTTTTGATAAATATAGGTTGAATGATGATGTTATCGCCGTCGGAGTTTCCGGCGGTGCAGATTCTTTGGCATTGGTATTGCGCTTATATCAAATCGGTAAAAAGGTTGTTGCATTAACGGTTGATCATGGGTTGCGTTCCGAATCGCGTCGAGAAGCGGAATATGTCGGCGAGGTTATGGCTCGTTATGGAATTGAGCATCATATTTTGAATTGGGAAGGTGAAAAACCGCAAAGCGGGGTAGAGGAAGCTGCTCGGCAAAAACGGTATGAATTATTGTTTGACTGGTGTCAAAATAATGGTGTCAAAATATTGGCGGTGGGACATCATCGTCGAGATCAGGCCGAAACCTTTTTATTGCGATTGCAGCGTGGTAGCGGTCTTGACGGATTGTGTTGTATGCAGCCGTTGACATCTCGTAACGGCATAATGATTATTCGGCCGCAACTAGAAGAAAATCCTGAAGATTTGAAAGATTTTTTGCGTAAACAAGGTATTGCATGGATGGAAGACGAATCTAATCAGAGTGATGATTTTTTGCGAGCGAGGATTCGTAAATTTTTGCCTGAATTGGAGCGTATGACAGGTATTTCAGAACAGCGTTTGGCGGAAACGGCAGAGGTATTGGCTCGGACACGTAATTATCTGGAAGAACAGACAACAAAATTTATAAAAAATCATGTGCGATATTGGGAAAATGCGGCGATTTCTGTGTCTTTGAGTGCAATTTGTGATTTGCATAAAGAAATGGTGTATCGTGTTTTATCCGTGCTTATACGCGAAATCGGGGGGCGTATTTATGCTCCGGAAGCAGAGGAAACTTTGCGATTGAGCAGTTTGTTGTATGAACCTGATTTTAAGGGGTGTACACTTGGCGGATGTGAAATTTTTGTTGCTCGCAAGCGGTTGTGGGTTGTGCCTGAGGTAAAGCAAAAACAGGTTATGAGCAAGGATGAGTGGCAGAAATGCTTGCAGAATTTGCCGCATTATGCTAAAGCTGAACTTCCGTATAAAGTAAGACGTGCAATTTATAATCATTTGAAGAAGGATAGAAATGGCCAAAAGTAAGAGAAGTGATTTTATTTCGACCGGTTTGGTTGCCCAAAATCGTCGGGCTCATTTTGACTATCTTATTAATGAAAAATTTGTTGCAGGATTGGAGCTTACCGGTACGGAGGTTAAATCTTTACGTTTGGGACATGCTAATATTACCGATGCTTTTGGCATTATCAAAGGCGAAGAACTTTTTATGTCAAATATGTTTATTGCCGAATATGCCAATAAAGGATATTCCTCTCATCCTGAAAAACGTGAGCGTAAGCTTCTTTTGAAAAAGAAAGAAATTATCGATATAATTAACTCCCTCTCCCGTAAAGGAACGACGTTGGTTGCAATACGTCTCTTTTTTGATGACCATGGTCGAGCCAAGCTTGAAATAGGTCTTGGTACGGGTAAGAAAAATTATGATAAGAGGGAGGCGATTAAGGATCGCGACTGGAAGATTCAGAAAGCTCGTCTAATGGCAAACTAGAGCAATATTGTTTTTTGTGATCGTTGTTTTTTCCTCTCTGTTGCCCTCTGACACTACTCTTTATGTTATCATCGGGTCAAGCCCTAAAGGTGATGGCTTTTGTGGTCATCTTCGGGCGGGAGCGGTAGCGAACTTTGCCCCGAAGATCCAAAGAAAACAAGCAAGCCTTATTATAGTAGATTCTTGGGTCTGGCACTGTGTACCGCCCGAGAATGACTCGTGCGGTGGGGGCACGGTACATAAAAAAGAGTGTTTGAAAGACCGGGGTGTTATATAAAAAATGAAGGGTTGTTTTTGTAAAACAGCCCTTCATTTGTATTATTGATATAATCAAATAAACTTCCAAAAATTATGGATTTTATTTAATTATAAATATTTACAGTGTTATAACAGTAATAGTATATGCTTCCGGTAAAATTACTGCCACTTCTGGTGCAAGTGCTGGAATTGCAAGTGAAGTAACTGTTTTCGTTAAAGCATAAAATATATTTCTTACTTGAATTGTTAGGTGAAGTTACAACCGAATTGCTAGTGATAGTTTTAGAAGTAAAGCCATTAACGTGCTGATCACAGGCAACGTATGCGCCAGCGCTTGTGTTTCTACAAGCAGTTTCTGCAGCTGTACGCGAAGAAGCGGTTTTGTTACCTCCCCAAACGTAAGTAATTTGTTTATAACCGGTGTAAGAGTATACACTATTAACCATGCCGAGTAATGTTTTGGAAGATGTATAAGTCGATGAACAAGTGCCATCACTGTAATAATAATCTCCTATCGAACATGATAAATTTGTTGCAGATCCTTTTTTTCTGCCGGTATAAATAAAGACATTAGCGGAGTAATTCTGCGGCGTAACGGTTGATGATTTGCCGTAGATTGAGTTGTATTTTGAGGCACTAAAGGTAATTGTAGCAGCGTGTCCCCAACCTCCACTTTCTTTATGGTCATGAAGGTTGTCTTCAATCATACTATAATTGTAAAAAGCCCCCGAACTTGATTCTGTTCCAACAGTATATAATGTTCCATAAATATTAGGTAAACCGGCTTCTTGAGCGGTTTTGAAAGTTGAAGCAGATGAGGTTGCGGCGGCTTTGAGGAAGTATCCGGAGTAGCTGGGCAAATTTGTACCAAAAGAACCGCTGATAGCGGCATAAAGTTCGGGAAATTGTGCTGAAGAATAAGAGCGCCCGTTGCACAAGAGCCAACCGTTGTGGTCAGAGGTACGCAAAGAATATTTTAAGTCACCTGGGCTTGCCTCAAAATCGCACTTTCCTTTAGTAGCATCGGACGGACAGAGAGTATATTCGCCGGGGCATTCGGATATTGTGTCGGTAAATCCTAGGGAAGCGCAGGTAATTTCATCTACGCAATAAGCCTTTGTTGCATCAAAGGGGCAGTAGAGAATAGTTTTA
>JAFTLF010000116.1 GCA_017452885.1 Alphaproteobacteria bacterium | reverse complement strand
TAAAACTATTCTCTACTGCCCCTTTGATGCAACAAAGGCTTATTGCGTAGATGAAATTACCTGCGCTTCCCTAGGATTTACCGACACAATATCCGAATGCCCCGGCGAATATACTCTCTGTCCGTCCGATGCTACTAAAGGTAAATGTATTTTCGAAGCAAGCCCAGGTGACTTAAAATATTCTTTGCGTACCGCGGCACATAACGGTTGGTTACCATGCGACGGTTCAACTTACAGTTCAACACAATTTCCTGAACTTTATGCTGCAATAAGCAGCTCATTCGGAACAAAGTTGCCATATTACTATGCCCATTTTATAAAAGCGGTAAACGGTTATTCCGGTTCATCCCTGTCAAAAGAAGAGGAAGCCGGTTTACCTAATATTACGGGTTATTTTTCTGCTGGTTTAGGCGCTCAAAATGGCTCCTACAAAGATGGTAGCGGGGCAATAAGTAAAAGCAGTACCTATAATATGGCGATGAAAGGTGGTAATTCTGATGATTGGGGACGCAACTTTTATTTTAATGCCTCAAAATCCAACTCAATTTACGGCAAATCATCAACCGTTACGCCGCAGAATTACTCCGCTAATGTCTTTATTTATGCCGGCAGAAAAAAAGGATCTGCAACAAATTTATCATGTTCGCAAGGAGATTTTTACCTTAGTGACGGAACCTGCTCTTCCTCAGCTTCCGGAAAAACTGTTTTGGGTATGGTTTACAGCTTTTCTTCAACATCCACTCAAAACTCAATGACATTAATTTTTGGTGGCGGTTCAACAGCAGCATCAGCTGATGCTGCCGATCAAGCCTGCAAAAACAACGGTGGATATTTACCATATAGCTCTCTATCCAGTTACATTACTTTAGTAAACAATAACAACTCAAAAATACCAACATCATCAACCTCCCTATACAAAACAAATACATCTCGCAAATATTACAATGGAACCAACGGATATTACACTTGTACATCATCATCTTGTTCTTTATCAACATCAAGCACCGCGCTATCCAATATTTACTATTACTGCGTTAAAAGTATGACATTTGTTAAATAACTTGCGATCACAAAAAAACACCGTTTGTTTCCAAACGGTGTTTTATGCAAAGCAAACCTAATATCTTATTCCTGAGAATAAGCTTTTGCCTGTTTAGAAGCTTCATCATCTGTTCTGGCAACATTAACCAAAATAGATTGAGAAATTTCCGGATGTAAATTCAGCTTAACTTCATAAACGCCAAGGTCTTTAATTGCTTTTTCCAAATAAACCTGACGACGCTCAACATTAAAACCGGCTTCTTTAATTGCAGCAGCAATGTCACGAATGGTAACAGAACCGTACAATTGACCTGTTTCAGCAGCTTGACGAATCAAAACGGCAGAAAAGCCTTTGAGAGATTCAGACAATTTGCTGGCATTGTCAAAAAGCTGTTTATTGTGAGCTTCCAACTCAGCTTTCTGTTTCTCATAAAAAGCCATATTTGCTTCTGTAGCGCGCAAAGCTTTTTTCTGAGGCAAAAGATAGTTACGAGCGTATCCGTTTTTAACTGATACTTTTTCACCCATTCTACCCAATTTTTCAATATGTTCAAGAAGGATAACTTCCATTTTCTGTTTCCTCCCTTACATAGCTACATACGGCAACAAACCGAGATAACGAGCACGTTTAATAGCACGAGCCAATTCTCTCTGTTTTTTAGCCGAAACTGAGGTAATACGACTAGGAATAATTTTGCCTTTTTCCGAAATATAACGGGACAGCAATTTTACATCCTTGTAATCAATTTTCAATCCGTCTTCGCCGGAAAACGGACAGCTTTTTCTTCTTCTAAAGAATACTTGTTTAGCCATTTTCATGTTCTCCTATTCTTCAGATGCAGCTACTTCAGATTCTGAACCGGCAACTTCTGAGAATTCATCAACTTTAACAGTCATATAACGAATAATATCTTCGTTAACTCTCATCAATCTTTCATATTCTGCAATGGCATTAGCCGGAGCAGAGATGTTCAGAAGAACATAGTGGCCTTTACGGTTTTTCTTAATACGATAAGCAAGGTTTTTCAAACCCCAGTTATCAACGCGGACAACTTCACCACCCTCTTTGGCAATAACATTGCTCAAATCAGAAACAATGGCCGAAACCTGTGAAGCGCCTAAATCCTGACGTGCAATCAGCACGCTTTCATATTTAGTCATTATAAAAATCTCCTTATGGATTTCTCAACAAATGGCTCTGTTTCAGAGCCGGTTCTTGTATAGCCGCTTTTCTCAAGTGGCAAGGGACGAGCCATAAATAGCACAAAATCCGCAATTTGCAAGCATTTTCTTCATCACATTTTAAGACATATAAACGATGAAGTTAAAGAAGATTTAATCTTTTTACGCTAAAGTCACTTTCGTTAAAAGGAATATTCGGTATGAAATTTTATAAAATCGGCATATTTTTAGCTTTTTTGTTAACTTTTGCACCTTTATCGGCGGCAAATGCTTCTTGCGATATCTGCGATTGGAAAAACTTATTTAAATCAGAACCCAAACAATCACCTTCCCAACCTCTCAAAATCATATCCGACGCACATAATTCAATCAGTTTGCAAAACCCCTATACACGCAAAATTGCTCGTTGTTATAACAACAACATATCTTCCGCCGAAGAATGCGCTCGTTATTTTGAAAAATACGGTTTTATTCGTTTTCGTGAGATTCCTTACAAAACCGCCAACTATGACTTTTTACATGTTGATACTTTTCCAACTCGTCGTTGGCGAGATTCGGAATTGACTCCGCGCTGGTAACCGCCATGCTTTCTCGTGTCAACACTATAACTTTTAACGGATTACAAATTCTCGATGTTGATTTGCAAGTACAAATAACATCCGGACTTCCCAATTTTATCATTGTCGGCTTACCCGATAAAGCTATTGCCGAAAGCAAAGAACGTGTACGCGCTGCCCTCCAATCTCTGGGACTTGAATTGCCGGCCAAACGAATTGTTATCAATCTGGCTCCCGCTGATTTACTTAAAGAAGGATCACATTTTGATTTGCCAATTGCACTAGGTATTCTAGCAGTTATGAACGTTATACCCTCAAATTCGCTTAACAACCGTTTGGTACTTGGTGAACTTGGACTTGACGGAGCAATTTTACCGGTTAATGGCGTTTTACCTGTTGCTATGCACGCAAAAAAACAAAAACAAGGGCTAATTTGTCCCCAAGCTTCCGGCTCAGAAGCTGCTTGGGCAGAATTAAACGATATTATCGCCGCACCATCATTATTAACAATTATCAACCATTTGCAAAATAAAAACATTTTGCCTTCTCCGCAAAAACCACTTCCTCAACCCAACAACTCCTTTCTTGACATGGCAGATGTCAAAGGTCAAGAAAGCGCCAAAAAAGCTTTAGAGGTTGCTGCCGCCGGAGCACACAACTTGCTGATGATTGGCCCTCCGGGATCCGGCAAATCTATGTTGGCAGCCAGATTACCCGGTATATTACCTCCGTTAACATCTGATGAAGCTCTTGAAACAAGCATGATTCATTCAATTGCCGGAGAACTCAAAAACGGTCAAATCTGTTTTGAACGCCCGTTTCGCGCGCCTCACCACAGTGCATCAACTCCGGCCTTAATTGGTGGTGGTCGCAAAGCACAACCGGGAGATATTTCTCTTGCCCATAACGGTGTTTTGTTTCTTGATGAATTGCCGGAATTTAACCGTCCGACACTAGAGGCTCTACGGCAACCGCTCGAAAATGGTAATGTTAGTATATCTCGCGTCAATGCCCACACCACTTATCCTGCTCGCTTTCAGCTCATTGCCGCCATGAATCCTTGTCGATGCGGGCATCTCGGAGAAACGGCTCTTGAATGTAAAAGAGCGCCTCTTTGCGCTCAGGAATATCAGGCAAAAATATCTGGTCCGTTACTTGATCGTATAGATATACAAATTGAAGTTCCCGCCGTTAGCCCTTGGGAATTGGCTGATGTAAAAAAGGGAGAAAGCTCTGCGCAAATACGCAGTCGGGTCATAGAAGCCAGAAACTTTCAGGCTGAGCGATTGAAAAAGCTTGGCATCAACAACTTTTTTTCAAATTCGGAATTAAAAGGTAGCCTGCTTGAAGAAGTTGCCACAACAGATAATGAAGCGCAACATCTGCTAATAACCTTTGCCGAGCAAAATAAATTATCTGCTCGCGCCTATCACCGCACTTTGCGGTTAGCAAGAACAATTGCAGACTTGCAAAAAGAAACAAAAATTCTTAAAATGCACATTGCGGAGGCTTTGTCTTATCGACGCAGCCTCTCATCCGGCAGTAAATAGGAGCATTTATAATGAAAAACAACGTAACCGCCAAAATTCTTTTTTCGCTTTTTCTGCTTGCCTCTTGTAGCAAAGAAAGTCCGGAACTCATACCCTGTATGTGTGATGGTACAGAATCAACTCTTGGATTGTTTGACTGTATGTGCGAACCCATGAAGAAAAAACCGGTTCGTCGCATTTCTTATTTGCAAGACAGCAATGCTCCCAAATACCAAACATTGATTATCGATGATGAACATCGTGATGCTTATTTACAGCTACATAAAAGTCGCGACTTATATGCCCCTATAAAATTAGAATACGTTGATTTTCGCATTAAGAAAAACCGTAATTACACCGATTATGATCGCAAACTAGGTAATTATCGTTTTCGCATTTTCGGTTGTCGTCGCGAAACCAAGAACGCCTTTCTCAACGAAGGTCGCACCATGCAAAAAGACATGCACTTTTTTGATGTCTTTTATGAAACCATGAATGATTATTATCCGGTTGTTGTCGACAAGAGCAATATGTACTATCTCGATTCTGACCGTCTGGCACATCCCGAATACGTTATTACAGCCGAAATTACCGACTATTTCATGAATATTTGCGATGAATTTGATTGGAACAACGTTAAACAGAAAAAACTCCGCTCCGGCAGCTCAGAAATGACTGTCGTCTGGCGCGTTATGAACTTGTTACGAGATGAAGTTTATTGCAAAGGAACAACTACCGGCTACGGACAAATTTCAGAAGGCGAACCCCAAGGAGAAACGTTACTGGTTGAACGCGCCTTTGAAGATGCTTTAACCAAATTACCGGAAGTTCAATGTTTCAATTCTGCCATATCACAACGTATACGTCCAGAAGACATCAAAGCTCAGCTGGCTTACCTGCAAAGTCTGGAAAAATCAACTTCATCCTTTGTTTCACAATATGATAAAGAACTTAAAGGCATATCTTTATTGCAAGAATGTGCCAGTGGCCTGACAACACAGGCACAAAATATTCAGGTCTTACCTATCACCGATCAACCTGTAACAGCTCAGACTGTTGACCTAGTTCCGATTACTCAACTCGAAGCCGGACAAGTTGTTGAAAGTGGCGGCACTCTGGCCACCCAAACTTCTGTCAATCTCAATTCTGACTGTACCTCAGTAGAACTTGTTCCGGTTGCCCAAGTTGAAACAGGACAAGTTGTTGAGAGCGGTGGCGTTATCGGCGATGATTGTACCGTTATCCAAACTGTTGATAAAAATGTCAAAATTTCCGATGACTATTGGATTGACGTTCCGCTTGACACCGAAGATGAAATGGTAATTGACAATCGCAATCAGATTGAAAGCTCTTTTGCCGGAGCAACCAACAAATTCTGTATTGCCAATCAACCTCCTTATCAAACTTTGAATGCGCAAAACCTATACAAAGTTCGAGCTTCCATTGTTTCGGTTGAAAACGCTCTTGGCAAAAAAGGTGCCGGATTAATTATTTCCGACAATCTGGTTTTAACTTCGGCTGACCTTATAGTCAAAGACAACAACAATTTCAGTCTCAAAACCATTAACGGTAAAGACATGAAAGCTTCCGCTTTCCGTGTTAACCCAAACAAAAACGTTGCTTTGCTCCTATTACAAGAAACAACAAAATTCACTCCTCTGCCGTTATCTCTTGAACTTCCAGAAGTAGATAAAGATATTTTGCTGACTCTCGGCATGTTGGATTTAGACACCGAAGGAGAAGGCTATATTGATAATGAAGGCAAAGTCACCGGCTATCGTTGGTCAGAAGAAAAAGGAGCCGAAATTGAAGTTGATACCTTTGTTCAAACGGTCACCTTGGGCGGAGCATTAATAGATATGCACGGCAATATTGTCGGCTTATCTCACGTCAGCAAAAAGCTTGACACATCACCGGATTTATTCATTCCGATTGAAACAGCTCTTCAATCTGTAGGATTGGAGATTTGCGGTCGCCAAACTAAGAGCAACAAGCCTAAGGCTGTCAAAACCTATCAAACACCCTTAGCTGATGCTATTGATAATTCCAAAGATAAAACTCCGATACCTTTGGAAGGCTCTCAGCGAAAATAATAAAAAAACCCTTTGTTGCAATAAACAGAGGGTTTTTTATTGCATTTAGCCAAAGTTTTACCTACATAATATAAACAGATTAACAAAATAAGGAAAATCTTATGACCACGATTCTTTGCGTTCGCCGCAACAATGAAGTTGTTATGGCTGGTGACGGTCAGGCAACCCTTGGTGAAGCTATTGTTTTTAAATCCAAATCAGTAAAGGTTCGCCGCATTGGCAATGGACAAATAATCGCCGGCTTTGCCGGAGCTGCTGCCGATGGTATTACCTTGATTGAACGTCTGGAAAGCAAATTAGAGAAGCATGCCAATCAACTTAAAAGAGCCGCCGTTGAACTTGCCAAAGATTGGCGCATGGATAAATATCTGCGTCAATTACAAGCATTCATGATTGTTGCTGACAAAGAAACTTCTTTGGTTATTTCCGGCACCGGTGAAGTCATGGAGCCTGATGACGGCATAATCGGCATTGGTAGTGGTGGTAACTATGCCATGGCGGCAGCCAAAGCCCTCTATGATATTGAAGGTTTGACTTTGGAAGATATTGCCAATCGTGCCATGAATATTGCCGGCAATATTGATGTTTATACTAATCATAACGTTATTATAGAAAGAATTTGCAATGAGTAACTTTAGTCCTCGTGAAATTGTTTCCGAACTCGATAAATATATTATCGGCCAAAATGAAGCAAAAAAAGCTGTTGCAGTTGCATTGCGCAATCGTTGGCGCCGTATGCAGCTTCCAGATCGCCTTAAAGAAGAAATCGTTCCCAAAAATATTTTGATGATTGGCCCCACCGGCGTTGGCAAAACAGAAATCTCTCGCCGCTTGGCTAAATTAGCCAAAGCTCCTTTTGTAAAAGTCGAAGCCACTAAATTCACTGAAATCGGCTATGTCGGACGTGATGTTGAAAGCATTATTCGTGACTTAATAGAAATAGCCCTCAACGACACTCGAAAAAAAGCTCGCAAAGAAGTCTGTGCCAAGGCAGAACAAGGTACTCTCGACCGTCTGCTTGAAGCTTTGGTCGGCGTTTCAGCAGGAGAAGAAACCAGACAAAAATTCCGCAAATTATTACTTGAAGGAGCTTTGGATGATAAAGAAATAGAAATTTCGCTGATTGACAACAGTAACACATCCATGCCCACAATTGACATCCCCGGTATGCCCGGAGCATCCATGGGCATGCTCAGCCTTGGTGATTTGCTCGGTGGAAATACTCCAAAATACAAAACTCGCAAACTTTCTGTATCCGAAGCACGCAAATTACTGATAGATGAAGAATGCGATAAATTGTTGGATAACGATAAGATCACCCACGATGCCATTGCTGCTGTTGAAAACGACGGCATTGTCTTTATCGATGAAATAGATAAGATTACCGGAAAATCAGATGGAGGAAGAGCAGATGTTTCGCGCGAAGGCGTACAACGTGATTTACTGCCTTTAATTGAAGGGACATCGGTTTCAACCAAATATGGTATGGTCAAAACAGATCATATTCTTTTCATTTGCTCGGGTGCATTTCACCTAGCAAAGCCTTCGGATTTATTACCGGAACTTCAAGGTCGTCTGCCCATTCGTGTTGAACTTCAGGCTCTGACGCATAATGATTTTGTTCGCATTTTAACAGAACCGGAAGCCAATTTGATAGAGCAATACACCGCTTTGCTCGGTACCGAAAATTTTAACCTTAAATTTGAAGATGAGGCTATTGATCGCATTGCCGACATTGCTGTCAGTATTAACGAAAATGTAGAAAACATCGGCGCTCGTCGTCTGCATACCGTACTTGAAATCTTATTGGAAGATATTAGCTTTTCAGCCTCCGACCGTAGTGGTGAAGAAGTTGTTATAACAGCATCTATGGTCGAAGAAAAGCTAAATAAATACACCAAGAGCAGCGACTTGTCCAAGTTTATACTATAATGACAAAATTCGGCGTTTACATTCACTGGCCTTTTTGCAAAAGCAAATGCCCTTATTGTGACTTTTTTAGCCAAGTCAGAAACGATGTTGATCAAGATAGTATTGTCGATTCTTATCTTGAGGATATTGCTTTCTACGCACAAAAAACCGGTCATCGCGAAGTTACTTCAATATTTTTCGGAGGAGGCACTCCATCTCTTTTGTCACCGCAAAATATTGAACGTATTATTAGCGCAATTGATAATAATTGGACACTGAGTACAAACGCCGAAATCTCGCTTGAAGCCAACCCCAACACCCAAACACCATCTTTGTTTACCGATTTGCACCATGCCGGAATCAATCGCTTATCGCTTGGTGTACAATCATTAAATGATGAAGAACTCAAATTTCTCGGACGCACACACAATTCTACACAAGCCCTTAACGCACTGGAAGATATTGTAAAAACATTTGACAATCATTCCGCAGATTTAATTTACACCCTTCCTCAACAATCTGATAAAATTTGGCAACAAACTTTACAACAAATTTTAACATTTAATCTAAAACATCTTTCGCTTTATCAATTAACAATTGAAGAAGGAACTTTTTTTGCCAAAAAAGGCATCCGCGCGATGGACGATGAAGCCTCTACGGAAATGTATATTTCAACCACAGAATTATTAGAAAAAAACGGTTATCTTCATTATGAAGTTTCCAATTATGCGCAACCGAATTTTGAATGTCATCACAATTTGCTTTATTGGCAAGGACAAGATTACGTCGGTATTGGACAAGGAGCGCACGGCCGACTTCATATAAACAATCACTTTTTTGCCACAACACATCCTCGCAATCTGGAAGAACTTTCTTCCCAAGAACGAGCCGAAGAATTACTTTTAATGGGATTGCGTCTTTGCAACGGAATCAACAAAAATGATTTTAAACAAATATGTGGTTTGCATTTTGATGATTTTATTAACAAAACACATATTAAAGAATTGGAAGAGGCTGAATTAATTGCAAACACACCAAAAAACCTGCGGATTACTCCAGCAGGATTTTTGGTAATGAATAAAATTATCGAAGAACTAATTTAATTCATCCGATGATTCACAACTTCCTTCAAAGAGCAAGATGGAACAAAAATCATCGCCAAAGCAGACAGACCTATCACAATATAAGTAATACGACTCAAAACGCTCATCGGCCCAAACAAATAAGCAACCAGATCAAAACCAAAAGCACCAATCAAGCCCCAATTCAAACCACCAACAATAGTCAAAATCAAAGCCAAGTTTCTCCAAAATGTATTCATGATGATTTCCTTTTCAAAAAATTTGCACTTTTCACCACATTGATATAGAATGGCAAATAAGAATTTCAACACATCTTTAGGGCAGATTTTATGTACAGCACAAAATTTCTTACTTTTATTGAGATGTGGCAAAAAGAATATGCCATAGAAAAAACAATCGACAACAAAATCTGCGTTGACAAAGACAACAACCCTATACCTTGGTATACATATCCGGCAATAGAATATTTAAGTCAATTTGATTATAGCGATAAAAAAATATTTGAATATGGTTGCGGAAACTCTTCATTATTTTGGGCAAACCGCGCCGCTTCAGTCACCAGCATAGAAGATAATCCTGATTGGTTTGCCAAATGGCAAAAAGAATTCAATGCTCCAAATTTGGAAATTCTTCACCGTGACGAAGGTGAGATTTATGAAAATGCCATATTTGAAAAAGAAGATTTATATGATGTTATCATTGTTGACGGCAAACGTCGTGAAAAATGTTGCGCTGCTGCCACACGTAAACTTGCCTCCGGCGGTGTCATAATCCTTGATGACAGCGATCGTATAAACACCAGCTTAGAATATGTAAAAGCAATCGAAGAACTCAAAAAAGCCAACCTGATTCAAATTGATTTTTATGGCTTCTGTCCTATGAATAATTACACCAAAACCACATCAATGTTTATTAGTCGAAATTTTAACTTCAAATCCTTATACAAAATCCAACCTATTAACGGTATCGGTAACCTATGGTCTATGAATCGAAAAAGCCGTAAAGAATTTTACAAAAATAACTCCTAAAACAAGCCCCGCATAAAATAACGGGGCTTAAATATTAATTATCAAAATATAACAACGGCAACATATCTCCTCCTATTTCCGATAATGAACGATTACTGTTAATCACGCCATAACACTTCATTTTAGCACTATCATACGGACATGAAATACTGGAGCTTCCTGTTGACAAATCACAACTACTGCTTGAAAACAGACTACTACAGGCTGTCAACTTGGTAATGCTATGACCTTTAGAATCTGTTTCCGTTCCGGTACCTGC
>JAFTLF010000115.1 GCA_017452885.1 Alphaproteobacteria bacterium | reverse complement strand
TTTTCAATTACTTTACACAATAACTCTTATACATTAGCAATACTTATAGCACACTTTTAGACATAAATCAAGCGTTTTTTGACAAAAAAAAGACCTCCCATCGGAGGTCTTTCTTATTTATACCTGCAGATTAGTGCTCTAAATACCACTCAACTGTTTTCACAATGCCGGTATCAAAAGTTTCATCCGCTTTCCAACCGAGTTCTGTTTCCAACTTTGTCGCATCTATTGCATAGCGCAAATCATGTCCGGGACGATCTGCCACAAAAGTTATCAAATCGGCATATTTTCCTTCTTTACGAGGATGTTTTTCATCAAGAATAGAGCAAATTGTTTTAACAATCGTGATATTATTGCGCTCATTGCGTCCACCAACATTATAGGTTTCGCCGGCACGACCTTGATGATAAATAAGATCAATAGCCTTGCAATGATCTAAGACATATAGCCAATCACGAATATTTGTTCCTTGCCCATAAATCGGCAACGGTTGTTCGGCAAGCGCTTTTTCGATGATGTGCGGAATCAGCTTCTCATGATGTTGTTTGGGACCATAGTTGTTTGAGCAATTGGATGTAGTAACATTCATACCAAAAGTATGGTGATATGCCCGAACAAAGAAATCAGAGCTGGCTTTGCTGGCAGAATATGGGGAGTTGGGTGCATAAGGTGTGGTTTCTTCAAAAAATCCGGTTTCACCCAAAGTACCATAAACCTCATCTGTTGAAATATGGTGAAAACGACATCCCTCATATTCGGGTTTGTATTGATGAGGTTTTTCCATCCAGTAACGACGAGCCGCATCTAATAAGTTGAATGTTCCGAAAACATTAGTATTAACAAAAGCTTTCGGACCTTTTATCGAGTTGTCGACATGGCTTTCGGCTGCAAAGTGAATAACACCGCGAATATCATATTGTGCAAAAAGCTTATCAACCAGTGCTTCATCACAAATATCTCCCTCAACAAAAGTATAATTGGGCATTGTTTCACATTCTTTGAGATTGGCAAGATTGCCGGCGTAAGTCAGTTTATCAAGATTTATAACGTGATAATCCGGATATTTGGCCGCAAAATAAGGCACAAAATTTGATCCGATAAATCCGGCACCGCCGGTAACTAAAATTGCTTTAGACATTTTTCAAGACTTTCTTTCCAATGAGGGATGTTAACATTAAATTCGGCAATAATTTTGGATTTATTCAAAACACTATAAAAAGGTCTGGTAGCCGCAGTAGGATAATCACGTGTTTCAATAGGCATAACCTGACAGGACAATCCTGATTGTTTCATAATTTCTACGGCGAAATCATACCACGAACAAACACCTTGATTGCTAAAGTGATATACACCGCGATGCCCTTCTTTAAACTGAGGCAAAATATCGACAATCGCTTGAGCTAAGTCACCCGCATACGTTGGGGTACCAACCTGATCGCAAACCACTCGCAAACTGCTTTTCTCCGCTCCAAGACGGCGCATAGTTTTGACAAAGTTATTGCCATAGGGAGAATACAACCACGCAGTACGGATAATAATCGCGCTTTTGGCATTATCAAGAACAGCTCTCTCTCCTGCTAATTTGGTTTTACCATAAACCGACACCGGATGTGGGGTGTCTGTTTCGGAATACGGACGATAAGAAGTGCCGTCAAAAACATAATCGGTGGAAATATGTATAATCTTTGCACCGCTTTGAGCCAAATTTTTAGGGCCAATAACGTTTATTTTATTAGCCAGTTCTGTATCTGCTTCTGCCTTATCTACTGCCGTATAGGCTGCACAATTGATAATTGTATCAACATTATGCTCTTTAACGTAAGTATTAACAGCTGTTTTATCGGTAATATCCAAATCCGATACATCAGAAACGATTGCATCCGGCAAAAGCTTGGAAAGCTCTGTACCCAGTTGACCTTTAGCTCCGGTAATGAGCAACATCCTTTAGCCCTCCGTGCAACATATCTTTTTCAGAAACAATAACTTTATCTGCCGGAATTTTCCAATCTATGCCGATGTCTTTATCGTCAAAACGTACTCCGGCTTCAGACGCTTTGCAGTATAAGTTATCACATTTATAGGCAAAAACCGCTGTTTCGCTTAAAACTGAAAATCCATGCAAAAAACCTCTGGGAATAAAAAGTTGACGCTTGTTTTCTGCAGAAAGTTCTACCGCAACATATTTACCGAATGTTTTTGAGCCTTCTCGAATATCCACCGCCACATCAAGAACTTTACCCTCTATTACACGAACAAGTTTTGCTTGAGCGTGCTCTCCTTGTTGACAGTGTAAACCGCGAATAACCCCGTATGAAGAAGATGACTGATTATCTTGAACAAAACGAGCTGTAATACCGGCCGCATCAAAAGTTGCTTGATTATAACTTTCATAGAAGTAACCCCGTTCGTCGGAAAAAACTCGCGGCTCAACAATAATAACGCCATCAATTTCTGTTTTAATAAACTCCATTATAGTCCTCATATACTTTTTGCAGATATTTTTTATAATCACTATTTTTAAGCTCATTAATAAGGCTAAGCATTTGTTCATTATTAATAAAACCGCGACGGTAAGCAATCTCCTCAAGGCATGCTATCTTTAATCCCTGACGCTTTTCAATAATTTGAACAAATTGTGAAGAATCCATCAAACTGTCCGGTGTACCTGCATCTAACCAAGCATTGCCTCGACGCATGGGTACAACGTTCATTCGCCCTTCTTGTAAATAAATATTGTTAAGATCGGTTATCTCCAGTTCTCCACGGGCAGACGGCTTAAGTGAAGCGGCCTTAGCAACAACATCTGAAGGATAAAAATATAAACCTACGGACGCATAATTTGATTTTGGTTGTTTGGGTTTTTCTTCAATAGATACAGCCTTGTGATTCTCATCAAATTCAACAACACCAAAACGCTCAGGATCAGAAACATGATAAGCAAAAATGGTAGCACGGCTGTCACCATTTTTGCCTATCTCATCTCTAAAGGAATGTATTTGATCGCCCATATAGAAAATATTATCACCCAAAATAAGGCAAACATTATCTTTACCAATAAATACGGCACCTATTGTAAATGCTTGTGCAATGCCTTTGGGCTCTGCCTGTATGGCATATTTAATATCCAATCCCAAATGTTTTCCATTGCCAAACAATTTTTCAATATTCGGCGTATCTTGTGGAGTGGAAATAATTAAAATCTCGCGTATACCGAACAACATCAGAGTTGAAATGGGGTAATAAATCATCGGCTTATCATAAACCGGCAATAATTGTTTGGATGTTGTTTTGGTTAGCGGATAAAGTCTGGTGCCGGATCCACCGGCAAGAATTATACCTTTCATGTAAAACCTCTTAAAAATTATTATATATTGCAGATTAGCAAAATATCTTTTAAATACTATTTTTTTATGTAATATATACACAACGTTCAAAATCAATAGTTGCATTTTACGCGATATTGCACTCATAATATGAAGCACAAATATTTTTAGAAAAAAAATTTTTATAACCAATAAAAACCGAACTTTCGGACATAATTATAATTTTTGGAGCCGCTAAATGTTTAACAAGAAAAAAGTACTGGACATTAACGGACTATTGACTCTTTCGGCAATTAATAAATATCAGAGCAAACGCAAGGCTGCCGCCGCGATGGGGATTTCTGTTGACACAATAAATCGATATATTGCCGGACTGGAAGTATCTTTGGGAACAAAACTTATTCATAATGCACACAACGGATGTATTCTAACGCCTAAGGCGCAACATATTGCTCAAACCGTAGAAGATGCTCAAAATATTCTTGAAGCTGTTTATAAAGATAATAATGTTTCTCAAAAAAATGGTGATGATTATGTTAAAATCATGATACCCGCCGGCTTATTTTTCAGCTTATTTTCTTGCAATGCCGATGATTTTTACAATACTTATCCAGAAATTAAAATCATGTCCTTTTGTCAATATATTGGTGATTATACAATAGATGATGATATAGACATTGCTGTTTTTACTAAACATCCAGAACGCGTTGATAAAATGACTATTTTGTTTGAAAAAGATATTAATTACGGATTATTTGCATCACAAGAATATATCAGCAAACACGGAACGCCACAAAATATTTTTGAACTTTGCAAATATCATCGTATTGTCAATCTTATTGGAAGCGAAAAAAACACAAATTGTTGGAACGAACTTATTGGTCAAAGTCAAAATATATGTTTTCAGTCCAATTCCGCTTTTTCACTTATGCAGGCTATTCGTAATAATGTCGGCATCGGCTTAATACCCGAGTATTGCAAAGACACGGGGTTTATTCGCATTGATAAAGTTCCCTGCTCGTATAAAATTACATTTTATCTGGCAGTAAACAAAAAAACTCAAAATCGGCAAAAGATAAAAATTGTTGCCAATTATTATCAAAAGTTATTGGAAATGATATAATCTGTAATTAGCTGTTTTTGAGATTTTTACAAAATAGGTTTGTTATTTATTGCATCTATAATTCGTTTTTCTGCCAAATTTACATATTCCTGACAATTATCAATTCCTATAAAACGGCGATTTAATTTTGTTGCCGCAACTCCTGTTGTACCACTTCCCATAAAAGGATCAAGAATCAATGCTCCTTCCGGCGTTGAGGCCTTTATAATACGTTCAAGTAATGCTAAAGGTTTTTGTGTCGGATGACGACCAAATATTTTTTCTTGTGGCGGGGTTGCATTAATTGACCAGACCGTACGCATTTGACAATGGGGTTTCTTTATCATGTCTTTAGGAAAGTCCCCCTCTTTCATGGCCTGATAATCAAAATAATGTTTGGCTTTTTTATTTTTACGAGCCCAGACCAGACTTTCGTGACTGGCTGCAAAATATTTGCACGACAAATTGGGGCTGGCATTCGGTTTAAACCAAATAATATCATTAAGGATATGATAACCTAAAAGTTGCATGGCAAAACCGCACGGGTGCAAACTATGATATGTACCGGATACCCAGATTGTGGCATTGGGTTTGAGCAAGCGCTTGCATTCGGCTAACCATTTTTTATGAAATTCAAAATTTTCTTCCACGCCGTTGCATTTATCCCAACCACCCTTATTAATTGAAACCAATTTGCCATTTTGACAGCTGGTTCCAACATTGGAAATAAGATAGGGCGGGTCAACAAAAATCATGTCAAAAGTTTCATCGTCAAACTTTTTCAGCAATTCAAAACTGTTTCCACAATAGAGCTTGAATACATCATCCATACCTTATTCTCCTTTGTTTTTAGTCTAGTCAGAGCGGCTTTTTTTGCAACTAAATTCTTCCGTTATTCAACATTATATAACTAAAAAGCCCCGCTTTTAAAACGGAGCTTTTTTACAGATAACGATTAAAGCTGATTATTTAACATTGAGGAGAATATCTTTGTCGTTATCATATTCAGCCGGTGTATCCTGAACAGAAACCGTAACTTGCGGTTGGGGTTGCGCAACGGTTTTGACTTCAACAGGAACTGCTTGTGGCTGAACAACCTGAACATTCTGTGTTGCAGAATACGGAACTTTTTCATAGGTTACACTTGCGTTGACCTTGGGTTCATAAACAGTAGTATAAGTTGTCTTTTTATAAGTAATTTCTACCGGTTCACGAGTTTCACTAACCTTGGGGGCGCAACAATTGCTCATACCGCATGAAGAAACGGCACAAGGTGATGCTACGACAGCAGGAGCCTGAACATACTGCACTTGAGGACACGGACGAGCAACTTCACGATAACGAATTATCGGCTCTGGAGCGACAATCTTGCGAGTGCGACGAACATAGCGATAACAAGTTTTGCCATCAAAATAATCGCAATTCATATCCTTAGTTTGAGCCGTTCTGTAAACAACAGGCTCTTGAACATCTTCTTCGGAATCCATACAAGCACACGCAGATAAAACCAAAAGTGCAGATAAGACTATAAGTTTTTTCATGGTTGTTTCCTAACATTTATAAAGTTATACATTTTGTAAATTTTCGCTAATTTTTGTTTAATATATCAATTATTTTTTAAAATGCAACATGTTTGTTAATCTTTTTTTAACTTTTAAGAATATTCTAATACTTTAAAAGACTTATACTTTGAGCTGGGAGCAGACATTTTTGCCCACACATATCGTATTCATGATTTATTTGTCCAATATTAGCACCAACAACAACTTCATATCCGGCGAATCGGCGAGCAAATACTAAAATATCATCAGAAACGTGATATTCAACGTAAGAACCGCTATGCAACGCTGGTGTGCGACGACGATAATCTGCCCACCAAGCAATATGGCTCGACAAATCATTATCTTCTTGTAAAACAGCACAGGGACGAACTTGTTCATCTCCTTGTTTGCGACAGCCTTCAATCCCCCATTCGCTACCATAATATATTGACGGGACACCGGGTAATGTAAACAAAAGGCCGTAGATAACCTTAAGCAATCTTTTGTCTTTTAATACAGTAGCAATACGCGATACATCATGATTGTCTAAAAAAGAATAAAGAGGCAGATCTTTGTATACACCAATATCTCTATTGAACTGACGATTGAGCGCTAAACTTAATTCTCCAAGATTTTGGCAATTGCAGCTTGAGTACAAAGCTTTATATAGCTCATAATTGGTAACACTGTGTAGCATATCGACATTAATTAATTTTTTATAATTGCCGGTAACCATTTCTCCCAGAAGCCAAAAATCTGACTTAAGATTCAGGCATATATTATGTAAACGCCGAATAAATCCGCGATTTAGATAACCGGCAACATCCAAACGCAAGCCATCAATATCAAATTTTTTTATCCAAAAAGATACGGCTTCTAAAAGATATGCTTGTACATCCTTATTTTTGAGATTGAGTTTGACAATATCGTCACAACCGTCCCAGCCCTCATAACAAAAGCCGTCGTGAAAATGATTATCTTTTGTAAAATCCAGCTTAAACCAATCACAATAAGCAGAGGATTGTTTATTGTTCCGAACATCCGCAAATGCAAAAAAATTCCTTCCGACATGATTAAACACACCGTCTAAAATTACTCGTATATCGTTGTGATGCAATGATTTTATCAGTTCTACCAAATCATTATTGCATCCGAGGCGACGATCTACACGAAAATAATCATTGGTATCGTAACCATGCTTGACAGATTCAAAAAGAGGACCCAAATAAACAGCATTAACATTCATGCTTTTCAGATGCGGTATCCACTCAATAATTTTGGATAAACGATTTTGCGGCATACTGATTCTATCATTATGCAGAGGAGAATCGCAAAAACCAAGCGGATATATATGATAAAAGACTGCAGAATCAGCCCACATAACTTACCTGCTATTGTCGTGGTGCCGGATAATGAATCGGCCCTTTGGGTTTAGGGCGTTTAGGCATCTCCGGTTTATAACCGCCATTAATACAAATTAATTTGTCGTCTGCATGAACTTTACATTTGACAGGCTTGACATTTTCGTCAGCCGGTTGCAAATCACCATCAGCATCTCGGCGATAAACTTCTGTGGCACAACCTAAACGTCCACAACTGTATGGAGCGTTGAGAATAAAGACATAGCCGTCATCAGGATAGCGTGACACGTAAAAATCGGCATACTGAACCTGCATAGGTAATTCTTCTGTTGCCGGTCCAAAAATATCATCAAAAACCTTGGCAACTTCCTTTTCTTTAATATCAATTTCATACAAACTGGGACTGTGAGAATTGTAATAAAGATACATTTCAGTCGGTTTGGCAGAAACTGTTGATACACTCAGCAATACCAACACACCTAAAAAGGGTAATATTCTCATGCTATACATCCTTCAAAATGCTTATTATTATTTTACTTTAGACGACAATTGTTAAAAATTAAATACTTTTTTAGAGATTTGATATAGAATTTCGGTAAAATAAATTAATAAGGACAACTTTAATGAAATTATGTCAAATTACCAATTGTAGCGACGATCGCGAAATTTGTGGTTTATCAGCTGATTCTCGCGAAATAAAAAAAGGTTTTCTCTTTGGTTCACTTAATGGTGATCAATATATTAAAAGTGCGCTTGATAATGGTGCCTCTGCATTTATTGTACCGGAAGATTGCTCGTTTGATTTTCCTAAACATATTGCGGTTATTCGCACACCTAATCCCAACAAAGAATTTGCTCAGACCGTTGCTCGCTATTATGAATATATCCCGCCACACATTCTTATGATTACCGGAACCAACGGCAAAACATCAATAGCTGATTTTGTGCGACAAGTTTTGACAATGATGGGCGAAAAAGCAGCCAGTACCGGTACTCTTGGAATTATTAAAGGAAACGAAGATCCTATTCCTTCTCCGAATACCACCCCTAATTCAGTAACAATTCATCGGGAATTGCGAGAACTGTATAATGAAGGATTTAAATATGCTATAATGGAAGCATCAAGTCACGGACTTTGCCAATATCGCCTGGGGGGCATTCGCTGTCATACCGCAGGTTTTACCAACCTGACGCGCGACCATTTAGATTATCACAAAACATTTGAAAATTATCTGGATGCAAAATTAATCTTATTCAGAGAAACACTTTGTGAAAATGGAACTGCCGTACTTAATGCAGATATTGAATGCTTTGAAAAGATTCGCCAAACTTGTTTGGAAAACGGTAAAAAAGTTATTACTTACGGATATAACGGCAAAGAGTTACGCTTGCTAAAAACAACCCCTCTTCCACACGGACAAAAACTTGATATAGAATTTTACGGACGCTCTATAGAGCTTGAAATTCCTCTTTCGGGCGAATTTCAAGCAATGAATGTTTTATGTGCAATCGGCATATTAACCGAAGAAACCGGACGGCCAGAAGAAGTATTAAAGCATATTACTAAAATTCACGGAGCCAAAGGAAGACTGGAACTAGTAGGACAAAAAAACGGTGCCGCAATATATATTGATTATGCACACACTCCAGATGCGCTTGAAAATGTTATTCGTGCTTTGCGTCCACATACGGCAAGGCATCTTCATGTCTTGTTTGGTTGCGGCGGCGATCGTGATGCCGGAAAACGTCCGATTATGGGCAAATTAGCCAATGAATTAGCTGACTTTGTATATATTACAGATGACAATCCGCGCACTGAAAATGCTACAGAGATACGCAAGCAAATTATGAATGCTTGCCCTAAAGGAATTGACATTGCCAATCGCGCCGAGGCTATAAAAACAGCAATAAATCGTCTAAAAACCGGAGATGTGTTGATTCTTGCCGGTAAAGGTCATGAAACCGGTCAATATGTTAATGGTAAAATTTATCATTTTAGCGATCACGAAGAGGTCTTAAAAAACATCTAATTCGCACAACGTCAAATTTGGCACAGTTATTGCATATAAATACATAAGTTTAACTGTCCGAATTTGAAGGTTGTTGTGCTATGATAGTTCAAAAGTCTATAAAAACCGCCATATTGGCAATTATAGGAACAATGTTTTTGTGGTGTTCCGGCAATGCTTATGCCGTTTCGCGCATAAAAGATATTGCCGACTTTGAGGGTATCAGAGATAACCAATTGGTTGGTTATGGTCTTGTGGTTGGTCTAAACGGCACCGGAGATAACATTAAATCAATCGACTTTACCAAAGAAAGTCTGATTTCGATGCTTGATAAAATAGGTATCAATGCGCGAGGCGGACAAATCAAAGCTAAAAATATTGCTGCGGTTATGGTTACTGCCAATCTGCCGCCTTTTGCCAAGCAAGGTAGTCGTATCGATGTTATGGTCAGCGCGTTGGGCGATGCAAAAAATTTACAAGGTGGGACATTAGTTGCTACTTCGTTAGTTGGTGCCAATGGTGAAGTATATGCCATAGCACAAGGGCCTATTGCCGTAAGCTCTGCTTCGGCAAGATCTGCCGGTGCTTCGGTGGTTAAAGGAGTGCCGACCTCAGGACGCATTCCCGGTGGAGCAATTATTGAAAATGAGATTCCATTTGAATTGGAAAGTTTGAAAAGTGTTAATATTGCTTTACGCAATCCTGATTTTACCACGGCACGCCGTATTTCAGACGCTATTAATGCCATGATGGGAACACCGGCGGCCAAAGCTACCGATCCGGGAACGGTTGTTCTGAATATTCCTAACAACTACAATGGAAAAATTGTCGATTTGATGACTAAAGTTGAGCAACTGCAAGTAGAGCCTGATCAATTGGCTCGTGTTGTTATTGACGAAAGTTCCGGCATTGTGGTTATCGGTAAAAATGTAAAAATAAATCGTTTGGCAATTGCTCAGGGCAACTTAACAATTCGTATTACCGATGTGCCGATTATTTCTCAACCATTACCTTTCAGCAATGGCGAAACAATCACTGATGTGACTTCTGTTATTGATATAAATGAAGGTGTTGATGCAAAGCTGACCGTTGTTGATACCGGTATTAATCTTCAAGAACTGGTTGACGGGCTTAACTCCCTTGGGGTTACACCGCGTGATTTAATCAGCATTTTGCAAGCAATTAAAGCAAGCGGTTCGCTTCAGGCTGAAATAGAGGTGATTTAAGATGGTGGGAATAAGCGCAAATATATCTGCAACAAGCAATTTTATGTCGGGAATTTCGGCGAAAGCCCCTACTGTTCGCGGTGATGAAAAAGATCAGGCTAAAGCGAAAGCTGCGGCACAAGACTTTGAGGCTTTTTTCCTGACAAGAATGATGGA
>JAFTLF010000114.1 GCA_017452885.1 Alphaproteobacteria bacterium | reverse complement strand
TTTATAAGCTGAATTGCAACTGCAAGTTTCGTACTTGGTAATGCTGTTACCTTCGGCATCAATATAAGTACACTCCTTACCATTTCCTTTGACTACACCAAGATTGCCACCATCTTCATCTGTAGCGCAATCATATTTGTAAATTGAGGTGTCGCATGTACAAGATGAATAAAGAGTAGGTCCGGTTGTACCATTAGCATAAAGCTCTACACAGCTATCACCTTTGGTATTATTTTTGCCGGTACATTCAACGTAGCCGGTCGGACATTTGCACTGCTTGTATAATTTATTACCATTTTCATCAACGCAAGCTTCACCTTGAATACTTTGGTCATAACCTTGACAAGTGTACTGATAGCCGTTGGCTCGACACTCCGAAGTTTCTTCACATTTGGCATATAACGTCTGACCATCTACATCAAGACAGCTACCACCACTGCCGACTTGAAATTCTCGACAGGCTTTATATGAATTGAGTTGAAATTCGGTACAACTGTTTTCAACGGCGCAAGCACTATATACTGTACCATTAGTGTCGGTACAACTATCTGCTCCGGCGGCCATGCCTTTTTCTTCACATTTCAGATAATTGGTCGGACATTTACACTTATACTTGACTTTATTGTTTGAATCCACACAAGGATCATAGGAAGTCTGGTTGCTATCACAAGAAAATTTATGCTCTGTGGTACAAGTCATTGATGGATTAGCGCATTCGGCATAAAACTTGGTTTCATTCAAAGTACAATAATCGCCCACACCGACTTCATTGTCGCCATTGCATTTTTTATTATAACCACTGGCGCAGACACAATATTCAAAATAGGTAATACCATTACGCTTGCATGGATTGACACCTATTTGTAACGGACCGCTACATGTCAGGCTTTCACCGTGAACACATTTACTTTCTTCCACACAATTGCTTTCCTGATAATAGTATTTGCCTTTCAACAAGCAAGGCTCACCCTCACCAACAGTACCATTGGGGCAAATGACATACCCGTCAGGACATTTACAACTCTTATATCCACCGATGTTGCCCTCGTTATCTTGACAAGAATCAACACCGATTAACGGAGCCGGACAGGTTTCGGTATGTTGCCATGTACATTCGGTTACTGAACATTGATAATATTTGCCGCCGCAACCGTTTGGTTTGGTGACACCGGTTGGTTTTTTACCGCCTGGGCAACCATAGTAGTTATCGGCCCAATTTTCCGGCAAAGGATCAGGTTTACATTCGCAAGCACGATATTTGCCGTTACAAGGCTCACCAACTCCGACATTTCTCTCTCCGTCACAAACCTGATTATAGTCTGCCGTACATTGGCAATAAGGATAAAAAGATAACGTGGTTCCGTCCGGAACAATAGCTAAAGTCGTATCTGAGGCCTTTTTATCATCAACTTTTTGATCACAAGCACTGCCGCTCAACATACCGGCACAATTGTATTTGTGATGTTTATATGCCGGATGACAGTCGCAAGTTCTGTAATATTTTACTCCGTTTTTAATAACATAATCGGTTCCTAAAACATGACGGATCGGACAATTGTTTTCATTCCAAACATAATCGCTATCCTTGTAATAGCAATTGTATGCTCTTTTATTTACATTATCTTCGTATTCACACAATTGGGCTGACACACCGCTACCATACTGTGATTTACAAGCTCCTTCGGTGCTCGCAACCTTGATAGTATAGCTATTATTCTGTGAGCCATCAGAATTTAAGATATGTTTACCACACTTTGCGAGTACCGGCTTAACCTTGCAAGAACCAAGCGGATAATGTTTTGTACCACTGCTCATCAAACCGCTGTTGGAACTGTATTTACACCATTTTACACTAGCGTCATCCGGCTTATCATACGGATATTCGCAAGTTTCAGAATACTCACGGGCATTGCAAGAACATTCGACTTTATCTTCTCCACAACGTTTGCCGGTGGCACCGGTACCATATTGACTCTGGCATAAAACATCTGCAGAAGTAGCGACATCGGAATCATCAATGATTGCAATTGTCGAAGATTCCGGCGAACAGTCATTATTGGCGCAGCTTTCGTAATAAGTTGTGCCGTTTATGGTACAAGCCAACGCATTAGGAGCCGGAACTTCATTATCACTGTTAAGGCATCTTTCTGTATAAGTATTGCCGCAATAACAAGGATACATCAACGTATTGTTACGACTACACGCCCCACCCTCACCGTCAACACCTAAAGTTGCGCCATCACCAAGCAAGCCTGTACATTCATGCCTATAATTATCTTCTTCTTCAAGATATGTCACCCCTTTGCCATTACTGGATAGTTTGTCACAACGAGTATAACAAGCTTCGTATTTAATATTTTTTGGACCGTCAAAATTACAAGTTTGACCGGCAGGTTCCTCACTATCTGTACATTGGACAACACCTCCAGAGTTACCTTGCGCATCAACCCAACTGTCGGGACATTTACAAACAACACGTGACTGTGTCGGATTGTTGCGTTCATAGCAATAATAATCAATCTGACCGGGAACAGAAGAATTGGTACAATCTTCTGCGGTATTCAAAATCGGACGATCTGTCGGGCAAATAACAGAAAACTCTTTATATTTATTAATCCCTACACCATCATAAGTACAAGCAACTCCTACCCCGGTAAATCGAGCTAAACATTCTTCTTCGGTATATTCTCTACCACCGGCATCCGTTACACCTCCCGAGCAAAATTCGGCAAGGGTTTTATATCCATACCCTGTTGGGCAACGACAAATATAATTGGCTTCCGAATCTCCATATTTATTAAAGCATTGCTCTTCAGTATAAGCTTGAGAACCATCTACCAACGGACAATTTGAAGCTTCTGACACAACCGGAGTTGTTGCGGTATTCTGACATATTGGCAAACATTTTTCATATTTATTTTTAGTAGGGTCATAAGATTCAAAATTACAGGCTATACCACCACGAGTTTCGCCCATGGTATCACAAGATGTACCAAAACTATCCGGACAATTACATGTATATTTAATAATACCGTTGTTATTTTCTTCATAGCAAGCCTCTGCTGTGCCGCTTACCTCACCGATAGCACAGCTTGTTTCTGCCTCAAAAACTGGACGATCTGTCGGACACTTTTTGCCGAATGAAGCATATTTAGTTAATTTTTCTGTTCCACTTACATCATAAGTACAAGGAGTACCAATACCGACGTAATCAGTTATGCAGTTTTCGTCTTTGTCTTGGCAAAAATCTACAAGTGTTTTATAATTAGACGGACACTTACAAATAAACTGTTGTGAACCATCATCTTGGTAACAAATGTTGCTATCATTATAATCACATGCAGATGCTAGTTCTTTAATTATTAAGTTATTCTCAGCTTTTTCCTGAAGATAGCTACAACTTTCACCCCATCCAAGCGTTTTGTGGTATTTATAGGTATCCGAATTATATGCTCCATTAACTTTACTTTCAAAAGTACAAGGAATACCCACTCCAACAGTCTTTTCCATACAATCTCGGCAGTCAGCATTGCAAGAAAGCTCTGTGGCTGTATAAGAACCTCCGCAATGTTCAATTTCAGACTGATAACTGCTTGGACATAAGCATTGGAATTTTGATTTAACATCACCCTCTTGTTCAAAACAAGCTATAAAGTTGTTCACATCAACTGAAAAGCTATCATCTTTAAAATTACAATTATCGCTACTTTCAACCAGAGTTGCTCCTTCATTTGAAGGACATTTCAAAGCACAATTGCTGTATTTGTTGTTTATTCCAGTGTAGTTATCCAATTTACAAACATTACCGACACCTATCTTGCTATTATCTGTGGCACATTCTTCTGCGGTTTTATAATTGGAAGGACAACGACATTGTACAGATGGCTCAACATCTTTATCATTTTCAAAACAAGCATAAAAATTGTCTTCCAAATTTATATCATTAGCAGGATCTTCATAATCTTCTAGGTTACCCATATTTTGTTCAAAACCACAGTTTACAGAAGTTTCATCCCACGGCGAATATTTTGCACCATCTCCACTGATACACGGTTTCAGACAATATTGATAGCGAAGAGTGCCGTTATCGTTACATGTTTTACCACCTAAATACTTGCCGTCAGTACAGCTGTCTTTATACAAATGCTCTCCGGTTGTTGTATCGCGTGGGCAAGTGCAGTATTTGTGTTCATAATAACGAGGAACACCTAAAATATTATGACTGGTATTGCTTATGGCGCAACTCCCCTCTATCTGACCGCTCGGACAAGTTGTGTCTGACATCTCAGGAGTGCCAATCTCCCAAGCTTCACACTCACGAAGGCATTTATTACCATAGCGAAAACGACTTTCATCTATATCATTTTTTTTACCATTTTGACTATCTGAAGAAGCTTGATTTTTGATTGAGGTTTGAGCATTCCAAATACAAATATCGTTTGTAGTTGCACCTTTAGAAGCAAGAGCTAGAGGAACCTCTCCATCATCACACTTTTCAAGACCAAGAGATGTCAGCTCTGTATCACTGAATGTTGTGTTGTTCGGCACATATTTATAAGAAGCGCTACAAGAGCAAACTTGCACTCTGTTTAGTATTATATTGCTGGCACCCGTGCAGGTAGCATTATTGGGAATAGTGCAATAATGCAAAGTCTCAATTCCACCGTTATAAATTCCGCTTGCCGCATTATTATTAGAACAAACGTTATCAACAGAATAATAGTTCCCACTTATTGGTGTTACAGTAATATTACCACCACCGATATTGTAGTGCCAACCTGTTGTGTCACAAGAAATCAAGTTCATCATTGTCATTTCAGTATCGGAACAATCGGGATAGCCACAACCGCTCTGATATTTTATACCAGGCTCACAAATACCATCATTATTGGCATCATAAACACATGTGCTATCTGGTTTAAGAGGATTTTCTGCAGTACAAGGAGCATCAACCAAAGGACGCTCATCGGCACTTCCGCAAGTTGGCTTAACATCAAAATTTGTCATATAAGCACTGCTATTGCAACGACACAGATTAACCCCCTCACCACAAGTAATTCCCGTAGGCTCACCATTATATTCGGAACAATCTCCGAAACTTTGTTGAAAACCACGATAAGGCTCTAAATTAGCTATTGTGCCGCAACTTTGATCACATAGCCAACGAAATGTTCCGGCAGCATTACTATAACATTTGCCTACAACTCCTATACATGCAGAATTAGCTTCATCCATTGTATCATATAAGCTAAAACCATTTCCTTCTGCTCGACATGCAACTAAACATTGTGAACTGTCAGGAATATAGCTTTCACCCTTAGAATTAATACATACCTCACTCGGATCAGGATATTCATTACTAGCGACATCACAAGTCTTAGTATAATTGCTGGCGCAAACACAATTATATTTGCTTCCATCTCCACAAGCTACTGCAGTAGCTCCTTGCGCAGTGCATTCCGCCGCCGTTGTTTTTGCACCATTATCGCATTCCGGATTGGCAGCTCGAGTTTGAGCCGGCAGAGAGCAAGTATACAAACCGCCGTCGCACGCGGTTGCTATTGCACCGGAACTAATGCCCAACGCAGCATTACACCCTTCTTTAGTCGATGAGGTAACATCTCCACAAGTTACTCCAGAGGTGGTCGAAGTGTGACTACCATCTGATGATGTACTAGCTGAACGTACTCCACTATTGGAAAATTCTGTATCGGAAATATCAACAACTCCGGCATACGTCAATCGAGCCAGAACAACAACCCCCAATGCCAGAAAAATAAATTTCTTCAATTGCGACATAAATTAAGGTACCTATAAAAAATTTTAATGCATTTATTTTTAATAATAAACATCTTCAATCAGCATTGCAATTATTTAAATCAAATTTTACTAAATTTTCCACAGATTTAGACAAAAAAGCGAGAGAATATATTCTCTCGCCTTTTTTAATGAAAATATTTTAGCTCCTCCAAGCATTCACTTTTTCGCGAATGGTTTGGAACAAAACATAAAGCAACGGAATCATAATAAGACCGGCGGCCGTTCCGAGTAACATTCCCCAAAATACAGGCACACCGATTGCAATACGGCTTGACGCGCCGGCTCCGGTTGCCACAATCATGGGTAAAACACCTAAAATGAATGTAAATGCAGTCATTAACACGGCACGAAAACGCTCTTTGGTTCCGGTCATTGCAGCCTTAATAATGCTAGAACCTCTTTCACGTTCTTCTTTGGAAAACTCCACAATAAGAATCGCATTTTTGGCAGCCAAACCGACCAACAAAATCAAACCTAACTGAGCATAAATACTCAGTGGCAGTTGTGTCATAAATAAACCGGCTAAGGCTCCAAGCATGGCTACCGAAACAGATGCTAAAACGGGAATTGGAGTTGACCAACTCTCGTACTGAGCAACCAAAAATAAATAACCAAACGTAATTGCCAATGCTAACAAATAGCCTATTTGACCACCACTAGCCTTTTCCTGATAACTCATGCCTGACCAATCATAGGTAAAGCCGGTAGGAAGTTTTTTAGAAAGCTCTTCCAAAGCTCCCATAGCCTGACCGGTACTGGCTGATTGTTTTTGGACTGCAGTAATGGAAGCGCTAGGATATTGATTGTAACGAGTTACAACACGCGGAGATAAAACTTTACGCATATTAATTAAGCCGCCCAGAGGTACCATTTTGCCGTTTTGATTCTGAACATAGAGCTTATTAATGCTGTCAATATCTTTACGATATGGCCAATCTGCCTGAATCATAACTTTGTTAACTTGTGTACCAAAGTTGACATCGTTAACATAGCTTGAACCCAGATAATTTTGTAAAACAGAGAAGATGCTTCCGACACTAACTTTCATTGCCTCGGCCTTAACACGATCTATATCAATGTAAATATTGGGTGTTTTGGATGTATATGTCGTATAGGCATAGGCAACTTCAGGTGTTTGATTAATCATTGCCAAAGTATTTTGCAAAACGGCATCAATCTTCTGCGGATTATCTGTATCCATTGATAATAAACGATAATCCATACCGCCACTCATACCCAATCCCATAATCGCAGGAGGCTCAAACAGTTGAACTTCGGCATCAGGCATACCGGAAACTTTGGCACGAATCCGATTCATTATATTGGTTGAATATAAATTTTTATCCGTACGCTTATTCCAAGGCTCTAAAGCAATAAAACCAAGCGCAACATTCTCTCCGGAACCGCCAATCATGCTGACACCAACAACAATCATAACACTGTCAACGCCTTTTTCTTCTCTTATCAGCGGATAAATCTTATCAATGAATTGCTGAGTACGTTCGCGACTGGCTCCTTCCGGCAACTGAACGTTAATCATGATAACACCTTGGTCCTCATTGGGAATAAACGATGTTTGACTGATTTTTAAGAAACCGACAACGCCGGCTACTACCAAACCCAACAATAAAGCAATCACCGTTATTTTGCGAGCAATGATAGCAACTATTGAAACATAGGTGTCACGAGATTTATTAAGAACTTGGTTAAACCAGAACAAAGGACCTCTTTGAGCCGGTTTTAACGGACGTAATAATGTGGCGCATAACGCCGGCGACAAAGTTAAAGCATTTAGCGAAGAAAAAGTTACCGATGTTGAAATAGTTACGGCAAATTGCTGATAAATTTTGCCGGTGATTCCGCCCATAAAACCAACCGGAACAAAAATTGCCAACAATACCAAAGTGGTTGCAATAACAGCTCCGGACACTTGTTCCATGGCTTTGATTGTCGCTTCTTTAGGAGAAAGATTTTCTGTTTCCATCAAATAAAGTACTCGCTCGACAACTACGATAGCATCATCAACCACCAGACCAATTGCAAGAACTAAACCGAATAATGTTAACATATTAATACTATACCCCAATGCCAACATAACGGCAAAAGTAGCAAAAATCGAAACCGGAATAGTTAATGACGGAACCAACGTAGAGCGCCAATCCTGCAAAAAGATATAGCAAACAAAAACCACCAACACAAAAGTCAGAATTAATGTAAAGACAACTTCTTCAATAGATGCACGTATGTAGTCGGTGGAATCATAACCAATCATATAGTTCATATCTTCAGGAAAACTTTGAGCCAAACGCTCCATTTCCTTTTTTACCGCAGCCATGGCATCTAAAGCGTTTGCCCCGGCTAATTGATTAATTGCAATAGCTACGTTTGGCGCATTATTAAATTTTGAAGTTGCCCGATAGCTTTCTTCACCAATTTCAATACGAGCAATATCTTTTAAGTAAACCAAGCCACCCTGCTCTGCAGTGCGGACAATAATATTTTTGAAGTCGTCGACCTCATTAACGCGCCCTTGTGTTTGCAATGTATAAACCATTTGTTGAGTACCATCTCCGGGCATAGCCCCAACACTACCCAACGAAGGTTGATAGTTTTGACTCTCAATTGCAGACTTAATGCTATTCAGAGGAAGATTCAACGCTGTAATTTTATCTGCATCGAGCCATACACGCATGCTCAATTTTGAGGAATAAACATTAACCTCACCAACACCATAAACACGAGCCAAATTGTTTTTTACATTGTTTTGAACATAGTCAGATAATTCAAGAGGTGTGTGTGTACCTTTGGGAGAACCAATTGTAATAAAACCCAGAATATTTGATGAACGACTACGAACCGTCAAACCTTGACGAGTAACTTCTGTCGGTAATTTGCTCTGCGCTTGTTGAATACGGTTTTGCACCTTAACTTGTGCCATATCTCTATCTACACCAACCTTAAAGGTAATTGTCAGTTGGTAACTAGAGTTTTCGGAAGAAGAACTCATATAGAGCATATCTTCAACACCATTGATTTCTTCTTCTAACGGAATACCGATTGTACGAGCCACAACTTCGGCACTTGCTCCCGGATATTTTGCTGAAACAACAACCTCAGGCGGAGTAATTTCAGGATATAGTGCAATCGGTAAAGAAAAAACGGATATAACACCTGCTAAAGTCAACACGATGGAAATAACCATCGCAAAACGAGGTCTTTCAATAAAAATTCGGGAAAACATGACTATTTAACCTCCGTCGCTGTATTGACGAGAGAAGCCTTAACATTTTGACCATCGCGAACTTTTTGCAAACCTTGAATGATAACTTTATCATCGGCATCAAGACCTTCAAGCACGACTTGTTTATCTTCAACTATTTCACCCGTTGTTACACGGCGCTGCTCAACAACATTGTCATTAACGACCATAACATAGTTACCATGCTCATCTTGAGCCATAGCGGCTTGAGGAACCAAAATTGCAACTTTGGGCTTAGTTGTTCCTATGCGAATATTAACATAGTTTCCGGGAATGAGATATTTATCGGCATTATCATATTCTAAATATACAGCAACAGTTGCTGTTTCGGCATTAACCTCGTTATCTGCAAAATGAGAACGTATTTCTTCCTTAAATATTGTACCATTAGGTAAAACAACTTCTGCAGAAATCGGTTTGGAGTTATCACCATAAGTCTGACGCATGGTCAACATTTCTTTATCTGTTACCGAAAAAGCTACACGTATCGGTTTGGTTTGTACAATACGAGCCAAAGTCTGTAATGTAGAAGCAACATAGTTACCTTCGGTAACCAAAGCTTTACCGATTTGCCCAGATATTGGAGCTTTTATTTCCGTATATCCTAATTCTATTTTAGCCAACTCTAAATTGGCACTAGCTTGCTTAACAGCTGCTTTAGCTTGCAAATAAGTACTTTCAGAGCTATCCATTGTCGCTTTTGAAGAAATATTTTGTTTGCTCAATGATTTTTGACGTTTATAATCACGCTCAGCGCGAACAAGATTTGCTTTGGCACTGTCCAACTCTGCTTGACGCAATTCGACAGTGGCTATATAGCGCTCTTGCTCAATAACAAACAAAATATCTCCTTCGCGAACAAAGCCGCCTTCCTCAAACAGAACCTTTTCAATATAACCGGTTACTTGCGGTTTGAGATTAACGCTTTTTATAGGTTCTACACTCGCAATATAAGTACGACGCGGCGAAACATCCGCCTTTTCAACCTGCTGTATCAAAACATGGGGCGTTTGTCCTCCCATGGCTCCTGTCATGGCTATCTGAGGTGTAAGACGACCCTTTAGATACCAACCGAAAGAAACACACAGGCCCAAAATGATTACCCTTTTTATAATTGCACGATTTTTTACTTTACCTACGAGCATTTTTACCTCTACATACAAAGACAAAACGAGCCTCGGCATACACAAATAGTATGTAAACCGGCTGGGTTTTATGTACACCAATTTATTTTAAGTTGCAAATTGTTTCTTAAAAAAATCAGAATTTATTACTCAAGAATCGCGCCTAATGCTTTGTTTATATCTGAAAATTGATAATCAATAAAATCTTCTTCAACATTTTCTTGGGAAATGAGAATCGTGGTTATTCCAAAAGATTTTGCCATTTTAAGATTGCGCAAACTATCTTCAAACATAACACTCTCTTGCGGAACAACCTGACATTTTTTGAAAAAGCATTCAAATGTTTCTTTTTGATATTTAAAATTATATCCGGCTTGTTCTGCATCAAAAATTTTTGCAAAAATATCTTGGTTTACACCAATACGACTTAACGTATCTTGCACATGCCCAACCGTGCTATCGGTAAAAATAAAAAGCCTTCCCGATAAACAACGCAGTTGCTCTTCTAACCATAAATTTTGTGACAAATGACTAACATCTGCTGCGCAAGTGTAATCCATAAACTCTTTTACGGAAATACCGAATTGCGGACGTATGCCTTCTGTTCCTGAAATAAATTTGCTGATAATTTTATTTCGTTCTTCTTGTGCCTCTGCTTCTGACATGTTTAAACGTGTCATAAAGAACTTATCAACCAATATTTCATAGTTGGCTTCAAATTCTCCATTGTCTTGATACAAAGTTGCATCCAAGTCAAATATATAATTTTTAAACTGTTGCATCAGCGCTCTTTTCGAATGGCATTGATATTGCGAATGTAACGCTCATCTTGTGGCAAATCTTCAAGCGCAACCGGCAAGCGATGTCGCCAATTGGGATAAGTATCAACATCAGTTCCCGGTAGATTTTGTTGTTTATCAACCTGTAAAACATCTTCAAGCTGAAGCAAAAATACACGAGAAGCGCTCTTTGACATAAAACGATGTACGGCCTCTTCTAACCCCTCAGGATAGCTCTCGCCATAAAGATAATTTCCTTGTCGCAATTTATCCTCCGGCCATATATGTGCTGCATCAAGAGAATCCAACAGATGTTTACGATCAGCTTCACGCTTGTGATAACTATTAACTTTTTCTTCCTCTGACATCATCTTCAAAGAATAAGCAAGTTCTATATCGTATCCAAACCACCACATTTTTAAAGGGGGCATATCATGAGTTCCGACAGATGTTACCGCATTTGACGGATAGTGTTCCGGAGCATAAAAACCGCCCCAACCTGCTCCGGCGCGTTCTGCCCATAACACACTTAAGGAATATATATGATGTTGTTGCAAAGCCTCAATGAAACCATCAGGAACATTACCGATGCTTTCTCCAACGATCATACACTTGTTAAGACGACTTTCCAGCGTCAACAAATTTAACATATCTTCAAAATTGTAATACACATAAGTGCCACAATCCATGTCATCAGGTATAACAAAAAGGCGCATCAGACTCATAACATGATCAACACGAATGGCTCCTGCGTTTTGCATGTTGGCACGCAGAACTTTGATGAAAGGCTCATACTGATGCTCTTTTAACTTTTTGGGAGAAAAACATCCCAATCCCCATTTTTGCCCACATGGGAAAAAAGCATCTGGTGGCGCACCTGCACCAACTTGTGGAATAAATATTTCTTTATCACCCCAAAATTCTGCACTATCTTTGCCTACGCCCACTGCCAAATCGCGATAAAAACCTATTTGCATACCGCTTTTTTGAACAGCATTATGCGCCATTGCAAATTGACGAGAGGCTTCAAACTGCATAAATTTGAAAAAATCTACCTTTTTTTGGTTCTGCCGGACATAATCGGCAACAGCAGCATTATCCGGCGAGCGCAACTCTTCCTGCCACGCACACCATCCTCCGTTTATGGTTTTGGTTTTTTGTTCATAAATTGCTTGAAATGCAGCTAACTTTTCCAGTTCACGACCTTCTTTGCCACAATATGTCATAAATTCGGTATAGCGCCCTGAATTTTTGTTAGACAACATACGTTCATAACATTGCTCCAACCAATAAGTTTTGAGGTGATAAATCTTATCATAATTGATAAACTCTTGTTTTTTTATGTCTGCAATTTTATCTGCTACCGCGTTTTTGTCTTTATCCTCAAATTCAGGAACTTTCTCCAGATCAATATAAATGGGATTCAGATAAAGGCGACTGATAGATTGGTAAGGGCTGGCATTCTCGGGATAATCATGCGATAATGTGTTTAGCGGATTTAATCCTATTATGGAAGCCCCGCTTTCTGCGGCTAAATTAACTAATGTTGATAAATCCGTAAAATCACCTACTCCCCAATTGCGTTTGGAATTAACTGAATACAGCTGGACAGCAAAACCCCATGTTTTATGTTTAAGAGCTTCCGGTTCAAAGCTATGCTGCGGAGCAACCGCCAGACGAGAACGATAAATCTTATCTCCTAACTTTACCGCCAGTACATAATAACCGATATTCAACGGAGTATTAATTTTATATTGTTTACGTAAATAATGTATATTGTCGATAAACTTACTTTCAATGTCATCAAGCATCTCTGTTTTGATGGTAACCTTATGATTTTTTTCATCAAACAAAATTATCTCGTCTACTTTTTCCGTTGCCGGATGTACAACGTCAAAAACAATATTATTTTCTACACGAACATAGATATATTCCAATGTCTTTTGCCAACGCTCAAGTTCAATTTTAGCCAAACTTGCCTCTGCCTCATCATCATTAGCACAGGGGTATCCTATATCGTTCAATACAAAGCGAATAACATTTGCATCAACATCATAACTTTTGCGATTAAGACCGGCATCCGCAAATTGAACAGCAACTCCTGCCTTTTGCGCTAATTTATGTAAAGCCTCAGACATAAAAACTATCCTTTAATTTATTTTTTTGTATCATAGACCAAAACACTCCACCCCGGAACTTTGATAACCTTTCCGGAAAAAGCCTCTGCATCCTGCATTTTTAATGAACTGTCCAAAATTAAATTCCATGACATATCTTCGGGCAATGACGGAAGTTTCCAATCAACATCATTAAAATTGGCATTAAAGATTACCATAACAAAACGATTGCCATTGTAAACGCAATAAGACAAACAACGTCTGTTGCCGTCATGCCAATCACCGGCTTCAAACTCTTTGCCTTTTTCCGTGTACCATGCAATATCTTTGTAACCGCTTTTATCAATTGAACGACCAGTAAAGAATTTGCGACGCTCAAATATTTTAAGCTTCTTTCGCAAGCGCACAACTTTACGCACAAAGGAGGCAAATTGTTTATTGGTATCTGTAATTCCTTCCCATGCAATCCATGTCAAAGCATTATCCTGACAATATGGATTATTATTGCCAAGCTGTGTACGCATAAATTCATCACCCGCAACAATCATCGGTGTGCCAAAGGATAATAACAAAGTGGTCAACATGGCACGAGCGCGTTGATAACGATTTTCCAATACAATACTGTTATCGGTATCTCCTTCTAATCCGGAGTTCCAACTCCAATTGGAATCGGTCCCGTCTTTATTTTGCTCTCCGTTGCTTAAATTATGTTTGTGATTATAACTGACTAAATCATTGAGATTGAAACCGTCATGAGCGGTTATGAAGTTTACACTCGCCCATATATCACGATTGTTATAATTAAAAATATCACTTGAGCCGGTCAAACGGCTGGCCATTTCTGCAGTTTGATAAGTATCTCCTTTCCAGAATCTACGAATATTATCGCGATACTTATCATTCCATTCCGCCCACCCCGGCAAGAACGCACCGACTTGATACCCGCCATAACCAACATCCCAAGGCTCGGCAATTAATTTGATATTTCTTAAAATCGGATCTTGCCCGACCGCATATAAAAAACCACTCTGCTGAGAAAACAACATATTCTGCCTTGCCAATGTTGTAGCCAAGTCAAAACGAAAACCATCAACGTGCATTTCGGTTACCCAATAGCGCAGAGAATCCATCACCAAACGCAAAACCTGCGGATTTTGAAGATTAAATGAAGCTCCGCAACCGGTAGTATCTTGATAATAGCGTTTATTTTCAGGATTGAGAATATAGTAAGAAATATTGTCTATACCACGATAACAAAGTGTCGGACCCAGCTGATTACCTTCGCCGGTGTGATTATAAACAACGTCAAGAATAACTTCTAAACCATGAACGTGCATGGTTTTGACCATATTTTTTATTTCTGCAATATCATTGCCGGACAAATAAGATTGCTCCGGCGCAAAAAAGCTGAAACTTTCATATCCCCAATAATTATCCGTAATGTAACCTTTTTTATGACGATTGCCAAAAAAAGCATGTATCGGCAAAAACTCGACCGCCGTTACTCCAAGCCATTTAATATAATTGATGACTGAACTGTGGGCAAAACCGGCAAATGTTCCTCGTTTTGAATCAGGGACTGACGGCTGAAGCATAGTGTAACCACGCAGCTGTGTTTCATAAATTATTGTGTTTTCAAAACTATACCCGAGCTGCTTATCTCCCTCCCAATCAAAAGCATCATCTATAACAACTGACTTGGGAACAGAGGGGGCAGAATCTAATGCGGAAAACTACAAATCTTTTTCCGGACTATCAACATCATAGCCGAATATCGCTTTATTCCAAATCAATTTACCAACCAATTTTTTGCCATACGGATCTATCAGAAGTTTGTTGGGATTGAAACGAAAGCCATCCTGCGGTTTATAGCGACCATAAACACGATAACCATATACTAATCCGGGAGTTGCATTTTCAAGATAGATATGCCATATTCCGTTATCATTTTCATTAATAACGTAGCGTTCTGTTTCTTCTGCTCCGGAATTATCAAAAATACATAATTCCACCTTTTCCGCATGAGCAGAAAACAGTGCAAAATTCACACCCTTCCCGTCATAGTGCGACCCAAGAGGAGCGACATTTCCAGAAGAGGTTTTGAACTGCGGCATTTGACATCCTTTTATCTTATGGGTTTAAGAACAATTGTTGCCAGTGGCGGAACACGTAATCTGATTGACATCGGCTTGCAATTCCATTCAATATTCTCGGCATACATCATACCTTCGTTTTTAACACCACTGCCCCAATAGTTTACATCATCACTATTAAAAATTTCTTGATAAGCACAATTTTCGTTGACACCACAACGATAATTCTCACGCACGACAGGAGTAAAGTTGGAAATAACAATTAAATAATCTTTCGGATCATATCCTTTACGCATATAAGAAATGATACTTTCATCAGAATTAGAATGATCTATCCACTCAAAACCGCGATAGTCAAAATCTTGCTGATAGAAAGGCGCATTTCCTTTATACATCAGGTTTAAATCACGAACACAGTTTTGCATTCCCCGATACATTGGATGATCCAACAAGAACCAACGCAACCCCTCTTCGGCATTCCACTCGTAATCTTGTCCAAAATCACATCCCATAAACAAAAGTTTTTTACCGGGGTGAGTGTACATAAATCCGTAATAAGCTCGTAAACTGGCAAATTTCTGCCATTCATCACCGGGCATTTTGGACAACATAGAACCTTTGCCATGCACAACTTCGTCATGAGATATTGGCAAAATAAAATTCTCATTAAACGCATAAAGCAAACCAAACGTCAGCATACCATGATGATATTTACGATGAATCGGCTCATGAGAAATGTATTTTAACGTATCATTCATCCAACCCATGTTCCACTTATAACCGAAACCTAAGCCACCCATAGTGGTCGGACGAGAAACCATCGGCCAAGCGGTTGACTCTTCGGCTATACTTACGGCACCCTTGGTTTGCGAATAAACAAGCTCATTCATGCGACGCAAGAAAGCGATTGCTTCAATATTTTCGTTACCGCCGTAAATATTGGGAATCCACTCACCATTTTTGCGTGAATAGTCAAGATAAAGCATGGATGCAACCGCATCAACACGCAGACCATCAATATGATATTCCTTGAGCCAAAACACAGCGCTGGCACACAAGAAATTCATGACCTCGGTACGACCATAGTTATAAATTTTGGTCCCCCAATCAGTGTGTTCGCCTTTGCGAGGATCGGCATGTTCGTATAAGTGCGTACCGTCAAACTCATTCAATCCGTGACCATCTTTCGGGAAGTGTGCCGGAACCCAATCCATAATAACCGAGATACCTGCCTGATGAAATTTATCAACCAAATAACGAAAATCATCCGGTGTACCAAAGCGGCTAGTCGGAGCAAACATTCCGACAACCTGATACCCCCAAGAACCGTCAAAAGGATGCTCCGTCAGGGGCAAAAATTCAACATGAGTAAAGCCCATATTTACAACATAGGGAACCAGCGTATCTGCAAGTTCGCGATAAGTCATATAATCGTTATTATCCTTACGTCGCCATGAACCGAGATGCACCTCATAAATTGACATCGGCTTATCGAAAGAATTATATTCTTCGCGATAATTCATCCATCCGGCATCATTCCAACTATAATGATTTATATCATAAACAACAGATGCCGTATTAGGACGTTTTTCGGAATAAAAAGCCAGAGGATCGGCTTTAACAATTATGGAATTATCTTGTGCTTTTACTTCGTATTTGTATATCTCATTTTCATAAATTCCGGGAATAAAAATATCCCAAACACCACAAGTAGGATGCTTGCGCATAACATTGACACGACCATCCCAGTTATTAAAATTCCCTACTACACTGACACGTTTAGCATTAGGTGCCCACACAGCAAAACTAACACCGCGCACACCATTTAATTCTGTCGGATGCGCACCGAGTTTTTTGTACATTTCGAGGTGATTTCCCTCGGCCAGAAGATATATATCCATATCACCTAAGATTGACGGAAAACGATATGTATCTTCAACTTCATATTTTACACCGAGATCATTTTCGATACGAAATTTGTAAGAAAAATTTTCTCTGATACCCAGATCGATTTGATAGAATCCTCGTTCATCGAGTTTAGTAAAATACCCCAAAGAATTATTGTCATAATCAAGCAGTTCGACACTCTTGGAATGAGGCTGATAAGTTCTGATAAAAACTTCTTTACTCCCCTTATTTTTATGAATTCCGAGTACTGCAAAAACGTTACCGTGATCGCCGTTTATAACAGCTTCCATTTCTTCTTTTGACAATAAGTTTGGCATCTAGATTTCCTCAAATTTTACAACATAATTAGGAGGTGTTTACCCCGCATAAATAATCTATAATTTCATCTGCTTTTAAATGCAAGCTTTTTAACCCTGATTTTAATTTTTTTTGGAAAAATAGTTTTTTAGTGCATTAGCTATTGACGTATTATTTTTTAACTGTATATTAATCAGTGTTTACCGAACTTTATTTGGAGTTAGTATTATGAATAAATTGAATGAAAAATACATTCAGGAAGCTGCTTATTATCTCTGGCAAAATGCCGGTTGCCCGAATGGTCAAAATGAGTATTTTTGGTCTTTGGCTATTGAACAGCTTTCTGGTGCTTGCAAAAAATCTTCTTGCAGCAAAAAATCTTCTTCAAGCAGCAAATCCTGCACTGCAAAAAAATCTTGCAGCACTAAGAAAACTGCCGCTTCTACAAAATCCTCTTCAAGCGCAAAAAAATCTTCTAAATAATTTTGAGCTTATGGATTTTAGATAAAAACTCCGCTTATTGCGGAGTTTTTTTTATGCTTTTTTGTGTGCCAAAATTATCCACCCGCGCACGTCTTTTTCGCCTTCTTTTCGCAAGAAAGAATCTACTTGTTTGCATATACAGAATCCATTTTTTTGTAATACATTTTTTAGGTAATTTTCGGCATGAATAAACCGCCCTGACGAATGAAGAAAATAGTCATTTTCATTGATGTCATTTTTGGTTACGGAAAAGGCAAAATATCCGCCGTTTTTTAAAGCGGAAAACACAAGATAAAATAACTCGTCCAATGATCCAAAATAAGTCACAACATCTGCGGCCACAATCAAATCAAAATCATCTTTTTTACATTTAAGATATTGCTCTATTTCTGCTTTTTCGAGATAATCATAACACTTTTTAGCACAGGCTCTTTTCAGCATCTGTCCGGATAAATCAACCCCTGTCATAAAACGCTTTTTAAATAGAGAATCCAATACTTTACCACATAATCCTGTACCACATCCAAGATCAAGAATATTATAACGTTTTGCAGAATCAATATTCATTTTTTCAGATAAAATTTTAGCAATTTGCCGTGGTGAGTCGTATTCTAAATCATGCAAAGTTTCATCAAACGAATCAGCAAAACAATCAAAAACTTTTTCAACATAATGAGAATCAGACTTGTCATAATTTTTATCGAAAAAAAATGATTTCCAACTTTGTTTTACAATCGGATTATTTTGATATTTATTATACCATTGTTGCAAGATTTCAAATACTGATGAAGTCCCATCTTCCAGTGAATTTTCGTACAAGGTATAAGCCATATTTAGATGTTGAGAATCATCACCGCCACTCAAATTTACAGCCTGTAATGCTATTTTTGCTGCCTCATTTCTACGACCACATTTTTGCAAAGCTTGCGATAAATAATTACTATTCCAATAATCTGACGAATCCAGTTCAACAGCTCGTTGTAAATCAACAACTGCTGTGGAATATCCGCCTTCTTCCAACAAAATACGACCACGTAATGACCAACCACAAGCCTTCTCAGGAAATAGCTTAATTAACGTATCGGCACCTAGCTTCGCCGCATTATAATCTTGTAGAAAAAAACAGGCAGTTGCATAATTGTATAATGCAACTAAATCTTCGGGATTTTGCTTTAAAATTTTTTGATAAAATTTTAAAGCGCGACGATAATCACCGGCAACATACAAATTATTGCCTTTTTCCAACAACCTTGAATAAGTTGCAGAACTAGAAAAATATTTTATTAAATTGCGGAACGATTTCAGCATACTCAATATCACCAAAACTTGACAATCAACGATAAAATACATATTAATCGTTATGAATATAAAAAGTGGTTAATATGATTTATACGTATAAAAATATTTGGCAAGTTACCGCACCAATTTTGATAGGGCTTATCATTCATCAACTTATCGGAATTACTGATACTGTTTTTTTGGGGCATTTGAGTGAAATTGAGCTTGGGGCTTCAGCATTGGGAAGTGTTTTTTATATCGTATTATTTATGCTCGGACATGGTTTTAGTACAGGTGTACAAATTATTATTGCAAGACGACATGGAGAAAATAAAAATCACAAAATTGCTGCTGTTTTTTACCAAAGTACCTTTTTTCTGATTACAACCGCGATACTTATAATTGCAGCAACTTATCTTTTGTCACGCCCCATTCTGAGTTTAATAATTTCATCTCCAAAAATTCTTGAAGCAACAATTGCTTATGTTAATCCGCGAGTATGGGGGTTAATTTTTGCTTTTATCATGGTTAATTTTAGAGCATTTTTTGTCGGAATTACCCAAACAAAAGTTTTGACTTTCAATGCAATTGTAATGTTAGTTACAAATGTTGTATTAGATTATGGAATGATTTTCGGCAACCTCGGAATGCCCATGCTTGGTATTGCGGGATCTGCTTATGCGTCTGTTATTTCAGAAGCCGCTTCAGCAATCTTTTTTATCTCATATTTGTTAATGCGCATGGATTGGAAAAAGTTTGGCTTTAATAAAATTGTGTGGATGAATAAACATCTATTTCGTGATATTTTTGATTTGTCTTTTTGGACAACAATGCAATCAGTTATAGGACTTGCTACCTGGTTGTTTTTTCTGATAGCGATTGAGAATCTGGGAGAAAAAGAACTTGCTGTTTCTAATATTTTGCGTAGTATAAGTTCGCTTATATTTATGATTATCAATGCCCTTGCAGCAACAGCTAACTCGCTAACCAGCAATCTTATCGGTAGCGGCAACAGCAAAGAAATTCTCCCAACGGCGCGACGAATTATTCAATTAGCCTACCTTATCGGCATCCCAACAATTTTTTTGTTGATAATCGGATACCAACAAATTTTGAGCGTGTATACAAGTGATGCAAATTTAACCGCAGGAATTTTTACCCCTTATGTGATGATGCTAAGCTCTTATCTGACTCTTGTACCGGGTATGGTTTGGCTTAGCGTTATTTCTGGCAGTGGAAGAACTAAGCTTGGCATGAATCTGGAATTGTTATGTCTGGTTTTATATGTTTTCTCGGTGTGGTATATTGTGCTATATTCGCGAGCGAATCTGACATGGTGTTGGAGTTGCGAACATTATTATAATATTCCGCTATGGTTTGTGACCTACCGGTACCTAAAAAAGATACGACATTTATCCGTGAAAATATAATATACACAAAAAGGCTGGAATATCCAGCCTTTTTAGTGGTAGGGGTAGTCAGACTTGAACTGACACGGCCTGAGGCCACAAGATTTTGAGTCTAGCGCGTCTACCAGTTCCGCCATACCCCCATCGTGTTTGTGATGAGATAAATAATATATTTAATTTCTTTCGTCAACCTTTTTTTTCGCATTTATAAAAATTTTACAAAATTCCTGCATATCTCCCTATGTTTATATAGCGATTAGATTTATTTGCTCTTTCCTTGTGAGTACAACTTATTATATTTTTTATATCAACAGAAAGGATAAAAAATGAGCAAAATAGACTCCAAACAATACTGTCTTAACGACCTGACTTTAATCAATTTTACCAATATCGGAACCCCACAACAAGGTATGGTTATATCAAGAATCATCAATAACTGGGATAACCGACGTTATCTCAAATCAAGTAGCAAACTTTTTCACAGCTTTGAACACAACGCTCCGTCAAACGGGCATTTATGGTGGAAAACCAAAATATAATTAAATATTAAGCGTTACCGGACAATCCTTTTGCAATATTCATATTTATGCTTATCAATATGTCCAGTTTTTTAGGATCCGGTTCTGCTGATACTTCCATAGTTCTTTGGAAAACAAACATCGCAAGATTCAGAATATTTTTCTTAACTTCTTGCGGTTGCGGACAATCAGCTTCATTCATAGCTGAAGCAATAATGGTCCATAATTTGCGATTTTTTTCTAATGCTTCACCCAGCTCACCCTTGCACTCATCCCAATGTTCTTTAATTTGGTTTAATGATGCTGCCGTACGAATCAGCGCATGGCTTTCAAGCTCAGCCTGCCCCATACCCGACAAATCATTTTGCGCATAGTTTTGTGAGATATTCATTTAATTTTTAGCCCTAAAAATAAAAGTTTTTTTAATATAATTACGATATTATTGTATCAAAAGTAGGTTACTTAATCGTAAACATTTCACTTTATGGACATGAAAAATGAAAAAAATCGTTTTTTGTTTTTTGACAGGAATCTTGTTGTTGACATATACTTTCACTGCTAACGCTTTTGTTCGTTATGAAGACAAACACCCGCAAAAACGCAAAGATATTTACATCACCGGCTTTATTGATTATCCTCCTTTTGGCTTTGTTGAACATCCCAATGCTAAAATTTATGGTAAATTTACCACCCTTTTTCAACCAATGATTGACGAACTGGCCAAAGAAAACAATTTGCGTATTTTTTATGATTTGCAAAAAAAAGACTTTCAAACTTTGGTACAAGAGGTGCGCAAAGGTGAACTGGACATTATTTTGGGAGCTTATCATCAGACCGAGCTTTTTCGAGGATTAGAATTAATTTATCCGGCAGCAATAAATAATCCAATTACCATCTTTATGCTCCCCAACCGAATTAACGAAGTTAAATCTGTTGACGATTTAAAAAAACTTAAGGGAGTTCGCATTACAAAAGAAGTGTACAGCGACTATATCAATGAACAGCTTAAGCAGTTTAACATGGAAGAAGTCGATACATCATACAAAATGTTTGAAAAACTTTTTACCAAGCAAGTCGATTATATTCTGGTCAGTCATTATTACGGTTTGATTGAAGCGATAAAACTTGGGTTGCGAGAACAGGTCGCAATAGCTAAGCAAACTTTGTGGCAAATTCCGATGTTTATCGGTGTTTCAAAACTCTCTCGCGAACGCAAAATGCTCTCGCAAAAATTAACGCGTTATATCGAAAAACCTGAAAATCAAAAAGCTTTTCAGGATGGTGTTGCCAAAATGATTGCCGATTTTGCCAAAAATGCAGAGGGAATTGTTCCCCCAACTTTTGGCCTAGAAAAATCTGATAACTGACAAACCTCTGTTGACCTCTTGATAAACTGCGGCTACTATATTGTTTAGTATAAATTTGAGGCATTTAAAATGGTTTTACTTATTCATCATCCGGTATCTGCAGCTTCACGAAAGATTCGCTTGCTTATGAGCGAGAAAAAAATGTTGTTCATTCTTAAAGAGGAAGAGCCGTGGAAATTGTCGGAAGATGTTTACAAGCTCAATCCCGCGGGCGAGTTGCCTGTTTTTTTGAATGATTGTAATACTATTGTCGGTAATTATGCTATTAGTGAATATCTTTAAGAAACATCTAAAGATATTTCTCTTATTTTTGGTGATGCCCGACAAAAAGCGGAAATACGCCGGTTGACAGATTGGTTTGATCAAAAATTTCAACGAGAAGTTTATCGGAACATTGTTCAAGAAAAAGTTCACAAGCGTTTTGCGACAGGAAAAGCTCCTGATTCGCAAGTTTTAAAAATCGGTCTTAACAATCTGCTCTTTCATATGGAATATATTGAGTTGTTACTTGAACGCAGGCAATATTTGGCGGCTGATACAATTTCTATGGCCGATTTGTCTGATGTGGCGCAGCTCTCAATTATTGACTACCTCGGCGGCATTCCGTGGGAAGATTTTAAAACTGCAAAATTGTGGTATTCCAAGATAAAATCTCGTCCTTCTTTTAAAGACATTTTAAAAGACAGTATCAGAGGGATTTTGCCGGCTAAACATTATGCTGATTTGGATTTCTGAGGAATTGAAAATGATCGGAAAAATATTTATTGCCGCAATAACCATCACATTATGTTCTTGTACCTATCTTTCTAAAGGTAGTGGGCAAGTTGTGTATCATTGGGAAAAACCTAATGTCGGTGTTCAAAAATTTGCTAAAGATCATGCTGATTGTCTGCTGTTTGCCAAAGAGTTTAAATTAATGCCAGATTTTCGCACTTGGTTCTATTCGGAAGAAACGAAGCTAAATACTCGTGCTGATTGGCATTCAACAAAAGGTATTTGGGCGACCTATATCCCCTATGAGGGGGCTCAACCACTTATTGTTAATTCGCGACATGATGATGATGATATCAGCCCTGCTAATTATAACCGGTGTATGAAATCAAAAGGTTATTGGCCTCGTGATCATGATATTCCGGAAATTACCAATATCAACCTTTACAAAGTACGCCGTCCGCATTTGAGGCAGCCTTTCGGGTATCCGGAATATTATTGATATTGTAGCCACCGCCAACCATTTTATAAAAACTGACAATATATGTATATATATTGGCGTTGCTTGTAATGTAATTGTTTTGAGCATTGAGCAAATCCTGTTGGGTGGTTAAGACTGAGCTAAAGTCTATCAAACCGTTTTTATATTTTATATTGGTCAACTCGGCTACTTCTTGTTGCGAATCCAATGCTTTTTTAGCTTCACGATTACGTTGATATTCTTTTTCAACATTAGTAGCCGCAGTTTCTATTTCTGATACGGCATCCAAAATCCCTTGTTTGTATTGAAGCAAACTTTCTTTGGTTAATGATTTTTTAAGCTCGACATTATTAACTAAAGCCCCCCAATGAAAAATCGGCAGTTTAATAACCGGAGAATAATTGTACGTATTACTACTGCTTCCGATTAAAGACGATATATTCTTTGATTGATAGCCCCAGAAGCCGCTTAAACTGATATTGGGAAATAATTCTGCTATTGCTTGTCCAATGGCTGCGTTTTTTGCCATCAAGTCATATTCAAGCATACGAATATCCGGACGATTACGTATCACATCAACAGACATGGAATATAAACGCGATGTATCATAGCTGAATGTTTTTTTGACCATATTATCATCTTGATAACCCAGCATGGAGTTTATTTCTTTGGGCAAATGTGCGGTTAGTATCGCTAAAGAATTTTGCAAACTATTGACGGAAGCTTCTAATTGCGGAATCGTTTCGCGAGTGGTACTCAGAAGATATTCTGCCTGACGATAAGAAATATCATCAGTTAATCCGGCATTATATTTTTGTTTTACTAAATCATAAAGATTGCTTTGTATAGCTTCGTTTTTGCGTGCTATGTGCAACTGTTCTTGCACTTGACGCAAATTTATATAGGTTGTGGCAATTTCTGCAGTGATTGCTAATTTAACATTTTGTAGATTTGCGCTGGTTGCAGCAAACAGGGCTTTATATTGTTCGGTCAAACGACGGCCGCCTCCCCATATATCAATCTCCCATGCAGCATCAAATCCCAGTTGAAAATAATCAGTTGACAATGGTTCTCCGGTATAAGCTCTGGAATCTTTAAGATAATAATATGAGCTTCCGACATCTACTGTCGGCAGATATTTCACCTTATTTATCCGTAAATTTTGGCGTGCCTGCCGCATTCGCTCAATGGCAACCTTGACATCCGTACTTTGTTTAAGTCCTTCTGCTATTAGTTTATTTAACAATTGGTCATTGAAATCGCGATACCAATAAAGTGAAATTTTGGCTCTTGGAGTTGTAAGACCAAGACTTTGTTGCAATTGTTCATCGCTGTAAAAATGCGGACGTTTATAATCAGGACCTACACTACATGAAGCCAGCAAAATCAAACAAGTGCCGCAAAAAAATATTTTTGACATATTATTTCCTTTTATCATTCGACGAATAAGAATTATCTGAAACTTTGTCATAACCTGTTTTTTCTTTTATGGTTTCAAAAACGGCAAATAACGCAGGAATAAAAATAATTCCGATAAAAGTTGCTGATATCATACCATAAAATACTGATGTACCAATGGCAATCTGACTGGAAGCTCCTGCTCCCTTGGCTATAATCATTGGAAATACTCCGAGAATAAACGTTAATGCCGTCATCAATACGGCACGAAACCTTTCTGCCGCACCCTTAACAGAAGCATCAAAGATAGAAGCTCCTTTTTCTCGATAATCTTTGGTAAATTCAACAATCAAAATAGCATTCTTGGCTGATAAACCTATCAACATAATCAAGCCAAGTTGGGCATAAATACTTAGCGACTGATTCATTATATGCAGTCCAATCAAAGCTCCGAGAATTGCAAATATTGTTGAAAACATTACCGCAAAAGCAAGCATCCAACTTTCATAAAGCGCCACCAAAAATAGATAGCAAAAAACTAAAGCCAAAATTATTAAAAAGGTGGCCAAACCGGCAGCTTCAACTTCCTGCAAACTTAAACCGGTCCAAGCAATTTGATATTCCTTGGGTAAAATTTTATTTGCAATATTAATTATCTTATCAATTGCAGTACCGGTGCTTATTTCCGGTATGCTTTGTGCCGTAATTGATGCTGCCGTATATTGATTGTAACGATAGATTGTTTTGGGTGAAACAGTTATGCTGACATCAGCAAAGCTTTTTAATTTAATCATTGCTCCGGTTAATGAGCGGATATACATATTTTCAACATCATTAATATCTTTACGGAACGGAA
>JAFTLF010000113.1 GCA_017452885.1 Alphaproteobacteria bacterium | reverse complement strand
TAATGGAGATATGGTTTGACATACAGGTATTATGGATGCTGCGCTTAAAGCAGTTGCTGCTGTAGATGAATGTCTCGGCAAAGTCGAAAAGGCCATTAAAAATGTCGGTGGCGTAATGATTGTTACCGCAGATCACGGTAATGCTGAAAAAATGGTCGATGAAAAAACCGGACAGCCCTATACCGCCCATACAATCGGTAAAGTGCCTGCAATTTTAGTTAATGACCAAAGCGGTGTCAAATCGCTCAAAGACGGTCGATTGGCTGATCTGGCACCAACCATGTTGGAACTTTTTAATATTCAACAACCAAAGGAAATGACCGGTATATCTTTGTTGGTAAAATAAAATATGGAACTTAAAACCGCCTTAAAACACGCCCTCTTGGCTACGATGTTTTGTCTGATTGCTCCCAGCAAATTACAGGCGGTTTCCGACTCCGATTTAAAACGGGTTGAAGCGCAAGTTCAGCAACAAAGCATGGAACATAAAAAGTTGCAAGCTCAAGCAATGCAAATCAATATGGAGCTGACATCCGTTAGCCAAGAAATGGTTAAAGCGGCGCGTCTTATTCAAAATAATGAAGAAAAATTGTCGCGAATGGAAACTCAGCTTGAAAAACTTAAAACAGAACTGGCAGAAGCAGAAGCCGGCTTTAGTCAAGAAGATGACAATTTGATAAAAACTTTGGCCGCTCTGCAGAACTTGGCACTAAAACCAACTGAAGCACTATTAGTACAACCTCTGACTCCGGTTGATATTATTCGTAGCGCGATGTTATTGCGGGAAACGGTGCCTTTTTTGGAAGAAAATGCCGAAAGAATTCGCCAAGAATTACAAGCAATTTCCAGCAAAAAAGAAAAAGTAGAAAAACAGTTTGAACAAATTTCTAAGCAAAAAGTTGTTTTAGAAAAAGAACACGCAAAAATGAAACAACTGTTGCAAAAAAAATCAAAAATTCGCAATGCTGTAGAAATTCGTAGCGAAAAAGCAAAACGTAATGTGGACAAACTGGCTAATCAAGCACAGGATTTAAGAGATTTGCTCGGCAAACTTGAGCAGCAACGACTTGAGAAAAAACGCAAAGAAGATGAAGCCAGACGTTTGGCTGAAAAACAGCTTGAACAACAACGTCTGCTTGAGGCAAAAAAAATAGAGCAAAAACAAACTGCTGACTTGATAAAGTCAACATCTCCGGTTATAAATAGTATGAGTGGAGGCTTTGTTAAAGCTAAAGGCGCTCTACCATTACCGGCCAGAGGTAAGATTATTACTGCTTATGGCGAACAAGTAGTTAAAGGCATAACGGCGAAAGGAATCACTTTACGGACACGCAATGATGCTCAAGTTATTGCTCCGTTTGACGGTTCAGTTATTTTTGCAGGACCTTTTCGCGGTTATGGCAACTTGATTATTATTGAGCATGGTGACGGTTATTTATCGTTGCTTGCCGGATTAAAGAGTTTTGACGTTGATGTCGGACAAATGCTTTTAGCTGGCGAACCAATCGGACAAATGCCCGAAGATGGCGATGCTAAGCTTTATGTCGAAATCAGAAAAGACAACCAACCGGTCGACCCAATGGCTTGGATGAAATTGTAAGATAAAAAGGAAAAACACAAGATGAAAAAGACGCTTTCTGTTCTCTTAACTATCGGATTATTGTTATCTATTCATGATGTCGAAGCCAAAACCGAACCCAAAGACGAAAAGGCCAATACTTATGAGCTGCTTAATCTGTTTGGAGAAGTTATGGAGCGCGCCAAAAACTCTTATGTAGAAGATGTTGAAGATAAAAAACTTATTGAGTCGGCAATTAATGGTATGTTGGTTTCCCTTGATCCTCATTCAAGCTATTTGGATGCACAAAGTTTTAAATACATGAATGAACAAACCAAAGGTAAATTCGGGGGTTTGGGAATTGAAGTTACCATGGAACAAGGCGTGGTTAAAGTTGTTTCTCCGATTGATGATACTCCGGCTTCCAGAGCCGGATTAAAGCCGGGAGATTATATCGTTAATATTGGCGGAGAAAATGTAATGGGTATGACATTAAACGATGCCGTTGATAAAATGCGTGGAAAAGTTGGTACAAAAGTTAAGCTCAATATTCGTCGTCTTAATGAAAAGCCGTTTGATGTAACCCTAAAACGCGAAGAAATCAAAATCCAGTCGGTTAAAAACGACATAAAGGCCGGAGATGTAGCTTATGTTCGTATTTCGTCATTCAGCGAAGATGTTGATTCTAACGTTAAAAAAGCTATCAAAAAAGCTGAAAAAGACCTCAAAGGCAAATTAAAAGGTATTGTGTTAGATGTGCGCAACAACCCCGGTGGGCTACTTGATCAAGCAGTTGGCGTTTCTGACTTGTTTTTGAATCAAGGAGAAATTGTATCGACAAGATCTCGCAATGAAGAAGATACTGTACGTTATTCGGCTAAATCTGGCGATATTGCCGAAGGTCTGCCTATTGTTGTGATTATTAATGACGGCTCGGCATCAGCCTCGGAAATTGTTGCCGGAGCATTGCAGGATCATAAGCGAGCAGTTATTCTTGGCGAAAAGTCTTTTGGCAAAGGCTCTGTACAAACAGTTGTTCCGCTCGGAAAATATGGTGCCATGCGTTTAACAACCGCTCGTTATTATACTCCTTCCGGACGCTCAATACAGGCAAAAGGAATTGAACCTGATGTAGAGGTGCATCCGGCAAAAGTAGAAGAAATTGTAAGCTCTTACAATTTTAGTGAAGCGGAATACGGTAATGCTCTCAAAAATGAAACTGTTAGTGATAAAAAAGAAAACAATCAAGATAAAACCAAGGATGAAGAATGGCGCAAAGACTACCAACTGTCACGCGCCGTTGACTTGGTCAAAGCCCTGGGAATATATAATTCTCGTAACTAAGGAGTTTGCGCTTGTTTAGAAAAATTGTATCAGATAATGCTTTGATTATTATTATAAGCACGGCGATTGTTGCGGTAATTATCATTGGTTTGTTGTTTGCCGGCAAAAAAAGCGAACCTGTTTACTTGTCAAAAATTGATAAACTGATGTTTGATAAAGACAACAAAGCACCAAAATTTGTTTTGACCTTGCCGGTATGGGATAAGGTTTTATCTTCTGCAAAGGAAAATAAATCTTTTGAAATTAATGATGATGTTGTTCAAGAGATTAAGAAAGAAATTATTATCCCGAAACAAAAAAGCATAGAAGATATTATTGCCCAAATTCCAAACCTTGGGAGTCTGCCTGAAACAGAACAAACACAAACCCTAAACAATATTACAAACAGCAAAGGCTTGATTGAAAAAGTAAACAACTTAATGTTGCCGAAAATATCTGATGACAATAAGAAGCCATGGGTGGAATATGGTAAAGTTGTTGACGTTTTACCAAACTTCAAAAAAGTTGCCATTATTATCAAAGGAGTTGGCTTTGATCCCTTATCGCTCAGAAAAATCAGCAAAGCTTTCAACTCTGAAGTTTCTTTTTCGTTTACACCGTATGCGCAAGATATTGCAAATAAAATTATAACAACACGTGAACGCGGACATGAAACATATGTAGATATGCTGCTATCTTCAAAAAACTTTTTGCGTGCTGACAGCGGACCATTGTCCATGAGCCTGACAATCAGTAAAGAAGAGGCAATCAATCGGCTTCAACGCAGCTTAGCAACCAATGCTCCTATCGGGGGGGTTGTGGTTAATGACGGTTTGGCTGATGAGGATAATAGAGAATTGTTGTTTGAGCTTCTTAAAGAATTGCGCAATCGCGGTTTGTTGATGATTGATGCGACAAAAGGCGAAGGTTTAAATAAAATAGAAGTTCAGAATTTGGCGCGCAAGAAAGCTGATGTTGTTATTGATTCTGATTTTAGGAAAGAGGCAATTGATAAAGCTTTGCTGGAAGCTGAATATATTGCCTTTGAAAAAGGTCAGGTATTAATTGTGGCTGAGCCAAAGCCGATTGTTATTGTCGAATTGTTTAATTGGATAAAAACCTTTTCTCCGCAAGTATCTTATCAAAAAGCCAAAATTATGGAGCTAAACAAGCCTTTTGCACTGGTTCCCCCGTCTAATCTGGTGAATGAGTAATGTCTAAATATCGTAAAAATGTTGGAATTGTTGTCTTTAACCACAATCGAAAAGTTCTTCTTTGCGCTCGAGCAGACAAAAAAAGCAATCAATGGCAATTTCCGCAAGGAGGCATTGATAACGAGGAAGATATTATTGATGCGGCAAGGCGTGAATTACATGAAGAAACCGGTATTAGTTCTGTTGAACTTGTTGCCACTATTTTAGAACCATTACGCTATGATTTTCCTAAGCAAATTTTCAAAAATTTTTTGAAAAAAGGTAGTCCTTATGTCGGACAAGAACAGTTTTGGGTATTGTTTTATTTTTGTGGTAATGATGAAGAAATAGATTTTTGCACCAATCCGCAAGAAATAGAATTTAAGGCTTATGAGTGGGCTGATATAGAAGAAGCACCCAAAAGAATTGTCAATTTTAAAAAAGAAGTATATCAAAAAGTTGTTCAAAACTTTGCCCCTTATATCCAAGACAAAGAGATACAATATGGATGAAAAAGAAACCAAATTTGCCAAAGAGCGCGAAAAAATTTTGCAAGAAATAAGCAAAGGAATTGACAGCAATATTCCTTTATCTGCCGTACAAAATAAATATGTAAAAAATTTGTTGTTGTTTGCATTAATGAATGCTTCTGTCAATGAAACAGTAACCAATAAAAATTTTCTAAAACTTGTAAATCGAATGTTTAAAGGATATTTGCTGAAGATTATCAAACAAATTTTGGATGATGATGACGGTGATTTTGATGAAGCTTTGAATGTTGATTTGAATAAAATTCAAGCTGATAAAAAAGTGATTAATGTTGAAAAATTAGCCAATGATTTATCACCGACGCAAATTATCACGTTCATTAAAAACAATACCAATGGTATGACACAAAAGCAACTTCTCAAAAAAATGCTGACTTTGCGCGATATGAAAATCAATCATCGTGAAACACCGGAAGAGCAACGTGAACGCGAGCAACGCCAAAAAGAATATGAGTTGACACGCAAACGCGAACGTATGATGATACGTGGTTATGAGCGCGAACGTTCGCGTAGCTGATTTTGTGACAAACACGTTTGTTAACCGTAATATGCTTACTCAAAACCGCTTCATAAGAAGCGGTTTTTGTTGTTGTCTGCGATTATAATATGCCGATTAATTATATACCCCTGTGTAAATTATATAATTAACCACCTGAAAAGGCATTTTGTTTTCATGTGCTCCGGTGTTGGCAGCGAAAATGCGCATATCACTGTATTTTGTAGTATTTGCGGTCGTGCTACTAGATGTGCTGGTGGCATTGTTGCGTACAGAATAGCGATCGCCCATGTAACCGGAATACCAATACGAGCAGTCCTGTGCCATACCACCGGCATTTCCCCATACACCAAATTCGTTATAATATCCCCATAGCGGATTGGCTTGGTTGGTAAAGCCCTCATTCTCACCCCAAGGAAGCAGGTGTTTGTGATCGGGTATTTCAGTTTTATCAAGTGTGACGTAATTTTGTCCTCCGGTTTTGCCGAATTCATATTTATAGCTTCCACCACTGTAACTAGTTCCGGTGCCGACAGCAACCCTGCCGTTGAAGTCTGGTAAATTGAAATTTTTTCCAGAGCCTCCAAAAGAAGTCCCGATAACATCATATAATGCTTTGTAGTCTGCAATTAGTAAAGAAGACCCGTTACAAATTTTCCAACCTTTGGGCGCGGTTGTACCAGCCCACAGTCTGATTTCACCAATCATGGCGCTCATATCGCAGACAACTTTAGTTGCATCATACGGACAGGTTATATATTTGCGACCGGTGCATTGTGTTGTTGTCATGGTATAGCCGAGATTTTCACAACTTTTGGAAACGCCACAAAAAACCTTAGTAGAATCAAAGGGGCAGAAAAGCATATCTTTACCCGAACACTCCGAAGCTGTTTGAGTATAACCGAGTTGAGAACAAGAAGGAGCCTGAGCGCAAGTTTGGGCTCGGGCGTCGAAAACGGTCCAAACAAGGCCAGGCATGATAACGGAACAAGATAAGGCAAGACGAAAAGCGTTCATGGCGAAGTCCTTTAAAAAAGAATTATGACATTAGTTTTATTATCGGATATTTCGCGCGTCATGTCAACGAGAAATTACAGGTGCCATTATGACAAAAATGTGATTCGTTTCAGAAGTTGAATTGTTTTTTTGGACCCTAGGATCAAGTCCGATGGTGACAGAAAGAGTGGTGTTCGAGGGTGACAAAAGGGATGAGTGCGCCCGAGAATTATAAAAAAATAACACCGTCAAAGAAAAGGCTAAGAAAATGCTATCCGAATATAATAAAGAAAGGTTGGTAATGATTGAATAAGACGGATAATACCTATCAAACACTAATTGTAAATCATATACAAAAAACCCTCTCAATTGAGAGGGTTTCTTACATTTAGGATAAAAAGAATTATTTACCAAGTTGAGATGCAACCTCAGCAGCAAAATCTTCTTCTTTCTTTTGTAAACCTTCGCCAAGTTTAAAGCGAACAAAACCGGCCAATTTAATTTCTGTACCGAGTTCTTTAGCTGCTTCAGCAATTATATCCTTAACTTTTTTGTCAGGATCCATAATGAAAGCTTGTTCCTCTAAAACAACCTCTTCGTAATATTTACGAACACGACCTTCAACCATTTTTTCAATGATGTTTTCAGGTTTGCCTGAGGCTTTTGCTTGCTCGGCAAAAATTGATTTCTCATGCTCAACGGCGGCAGGATCAACATTAGCAACATTCAAGAACAAAGGAGCAGAAGCTGCAACATGCATAGCAACGTGCTTACCTAAATCAGCCAATTTATCCTTATCTGCATTTGATTCCAAAGCAACCAAAACACCGATTTTACCCAATCTTTGACCGCAAGCGCTGTGAATGTATGGAGCAACGATACCCTCGTTAACCTCTATCATAGCAGCACGACGCAAGGTCATGTTTTCACCGATTTTGGCAATCATATCGGTCAAGCGCTCTTCAAAAGTTTTGCCACATTTCGGACAGTTAAATGTTTTCATATCGCAAACTTCGCCGGCATTTTTCAGAGCAACGATAGCGGCATCAGCAACATATTCTTGGAAAATTTCATTCTTAGCAACAAAGTCTGTTTCAGAGTTGACTTCAACAACAGCACCTTTATTGCCTTCAACATATACGGAAACAAGACCTTCAGCAGCAATACGACTGGCTTTTTTTGCAGCAGAAGCCAAGCCTTTTTTGCGCAACCAATCTACTGCTTCATCCATGTTGCCACTTGTTTCAACCAATGCTTTTTTACAATCGAGCATGCCAGCGCCGGTTGATTCTCTCAATTCTTTTACCATAGCTGCGGTAATATCTGTCATATCTTTTTTCCTTAAAAACTAGAATACGGCGGCATTGAACCTTTTATACAAGATCAAGCCGCCGTAATATGTGATAATATCTTCTAAAATGGTTTTAGAGATTATTCAGCTGTTGCCTCGGCGGCAGCTTTCTTTGAAGCTCTTTTTTTTGCCGGTTTAGCCTCAGCTTCACCCTCAACCATTTCTTCTACTTTAACGCCTTGGGCAGCAATTTGTGCCTGCATTCCATCCAAAACAGCTGCAGAAACCATTTCTGCATAGAATCGAATAGCGCGAATTGCGTCATCATTACCGGGAACCGGCAAATCAACATCTTCGGGATTGGCGTTGGTATCGCAGATACCAATAACAGGAATACCAAGCTTTTTAGCTTCTTTAATTGCCAAAGCCTCTTTGCAAGTATCAATAACGAAAACCAAATCAGGTTGTCCGCCCATATTCATGATACCGCCGAGTTCTTTGTTCAGCTTTTCCTGTTCTTTTTTCATATTCATCATTTCTTTTTTGGTATAGCCTTCATAATCATTTTTCTCGGCCATTTCGTTCAATTTAACAAGGCGAGAAATTGATTTATAAACGGTTTTCCAGTTAGTCATCATACCACCCAACCAACGTTGGTTAACGTAGTACTGTCCGCATCTTTCAGCGTTTTCTTTAATGATGTCTTGAGCCTGTCTTTTGGTAGCAACAAACAAAACTTTACCACCTTGAGCTACAATTTCACGAGTTGTAGCTAATGCTGTATAAAGCATCGGGTATGTCTTTTGCAGATCAATGATATGAATGTTGTCTTTTTTACCGTAAATGTACGGAGCCATTTTCGGGTTCCAACGACGAGCGTGGTGTCCGAAGTGTACGCCAGCTTCAATCATCTGACGCAATGTAAATGTAGGAAGGGTCATTATATATATCCTTTTTTCCGGTTAAACCTCCGCAGATTCTCTTGAGTTCAAAGCTGAACACCGGAGCGAGATGTACAACATCCCGATAAAATCTGCGTGTGAAATTACTGGGAATCCCCAGAAAAAACCACACCATGTGATTTTTCGAACTTGGTTTTAACATAAATTATTAATTTTGCAAGCCTTTTTTATGAAAAAAAGCATATAAAAAAGGCGATGCCAAGCAAAGGGCATCGCCAAAAAATTTAACACTCTAAATTAAGTAAAAATTTTTTCTAAACCAACCGCTAATCCTATTCCAACAAGCGGAAATACCACACCTAAAGCATAGCTACCTAAGATAGAAAGTCGATCGGCATCTTTGGTTATGATCAACAATAACGGGAAAGTCACAAAGAATATCGGATATACAACCCAAACATTAACCCCTATGGCAATAAGAGTTATCGAAATAGTCAAAACCGACAAACTTAACTGAATAGCTCTACTCGGAGTAATGCTTGCACATGTTGCAAACGACACACCAACCAAAAGCCCCAACCCAGCCACACTGATGTCAAAAAACAAGAACGCAGCAATACTCAAAATAACGTTTAAAAACAACGCAATTTTGGATTTTAGAAAAAAATCTTTCTTTTCCATGATAATTTATTTTTAGTTTATAAATAGAATATTACTGCTTTGTTTATACAACTATTTACTTTTTTGTCAATATTTTGTTCAAAACCAACTTAACGCATTCAAAATTTTTGTTTATGTTTCAATTTTAATCCTTGTTAATACTGGCATTTTAGGATAATTTATGCGCATTGATTTGAGAGTTTTAAAGAGGAAATAATGGTCGATTTATTTGAGTCTGCTTCCACAGTAAATAATGATTACAGCGCTAACAGCATTGAAGTTCTGGAAGGATTAGAGCCGGTTAGACATCGTCCGGGTATGTATATAGGCGGAACAGACGAAACAGCTTTGCATCATCTGGTTGCAGAAATATTGGACAATTCTATGGATGAAGCCGTTGCCGGTTATGCCAATAAAATTGATGTTCGCGTTAATGAAGACTATTCTGTTACCATTATTGACAACGGTCGCGGTATTCCTGTAGATCCTCACCCGAAATATCCCAACAAATCCGCACTGGAAGTCATTTTGACCATGTTGCATTCCGGCGGTAAATTTGGCGGCGGCGCTTACAAAGTTTCAGGCGGTTTGCATGGTGTCGGTTTGTCTGTTGTTAATGCTTTATCTGAAAAGTTAATTGTAGAAATTGCTCGTGACAAAAAGCTTTATCGTCAGGAGTATTCAAAAGGTTATCCTATGGGGGCTTTGGAACTTGTGGGAAACGCACCTAATCGTCGCGGAACATCAATTACTTTTAAGCCTGATCCGGAAATATTCAGTGTTAACTCTAATCTGCAACCGAATCGCATTTATCGCATGGCTCGCTCAAAGGCTTTTTTGTTTAAGGGAATTCACATTAACTGGTCATGCGCTCCGGAAATATTGGGAGAAGGAGAAACAACCCCTCAAGAAGCAGAACTTTGTTTTCCTAACGGATTGCTTGATTTTTTGAATTATCAAGTCGGCAGCAAAACAACTATCAATCGCCGTCCTTTTTCCGGCGATGCCAACTTAGCCAATGATGAGGGTAAAGTTGAATGGGCAATTACTTGGCCTGAAGATGAAAATGGCTTTTGCCACTCATATTGTAATACCGTTGTCACTCCACAGGGCGGGACTCATGAAGCCGGTTTTAAATCAGCTTTAATTCGCAGCCTGAAAGAATATGGCGAAATGGCAAACATAAAAAAAGCCGCATCTATTACTGCAGAAGATTTTTTAAGTGATGCCAGTATTATGTTATCGGTATTTATTCGCGATCCGCAATTTCAGGGACAAACAAAAGATAAACTAACATCTTCTAAGGCCGTACGATTGGTTGAATCGGCCGTAAAAGATTCTTTTGATCACTGGCTGTCATCTGACTTGGAAAATGCCGCGGCTTTGCTTGAATATGTGATTGATCGCGCAGAAGCCAGAAAAAAGAAAAAAGAAGAAAAGGTTCAAAACCGTAAGACTCCGACTAAACGCCTTCGTCTTCCGGGCAAACTTGCTGATTGTTCTCAAGCTGCAGCTGAAAATACAGAGATATTTATTGTTGAGGGAGATTCCGCCGGCGGTTCTGCCAAACAAGGACGCGATCGGGTTACTCAGGCTATCTTGCCTTTACGTGGTAAAATTCTTAACGTTGCCAGCGCTTCTTTGGATAAAATCACTCAAAATCAAGAAATTAAAGAGATGATTGAGGATCTCGGTTGTGGCATAAAAGATAATTATAAAGAAGAAAATTTACGTTATGAAAAAGTTATTATCATGACCTATGACGATGTTGATGGCGCGCATATTTCATCTCTATTAATGACATTTTTCTATCAACAAATGCCTAAGCTTATGGAAAATGGTCACGTGTATATAGCAACGCCACCGCTTTATAAGATCGCTGTCGGAGGCAAAAACTATTATGCCCTTGATGATGAAGATAAAGACAAAATCCTTGCAAAAGTTGTAAAAGGCAATCAAAAAGTTGATATTAGCCGTTTTAAAGGTCTTGGTGAGATGAGCGCTCAACAACTAAAAGAAACAACCATGGATAAGAAAAATCGTATTCTATTGCGCGTGACACTGCCCAACACCAACACCGAAGAAGGACGTGAGGAAGCTTTTGAAACCAGACGACAGGTAGAAAGATTAATGGGTAAAAATCCGGAAACTCGTTTTAAATTTATTATAGAACGCGCTAAATTTGTGGATGATTTGGATATCTGATGAGATTTTTGACTATCTTATCGGCAATTATAGTAACCGCTGCATGGGG
>JAFTLF010000112.1 GCA_017452885.1 Alphaproteobacteria bacterium | reverse complement strand
TTCTTTATTTTTACCGTATCTCTTTATACTTTTTTAGTTCATTTCATTTATTAACAAAAGAGGTTACGGGAGTACCAAAGGATACGCGCCTCTAAAAACAAACCCAGAGTGTCTTATGAAGACAACAACCAATCCTACCGTAGAGAACTTAAAGTCGTTTCGCAGTCGTTTTGCTAATGACATTCGTGAAGGATTTCTTTGCCACATGAAAGGCTCTCAGGAAATCACTTTTGCACTCTACGAGATTACAAACACCCTCATCGTAGCTGTTGAAGAAGCCGAAAAAAACAATTGGCGAGTGCATGATCTTATGGCCTTAGTGCTTGTAAGAAAAAAGCTTGACACTCTCATCAATTCGGAAGACTTCAAGTATTTCGATGAACTGGGAAAACAGCATTTGTGCGGTTGTGTAACATCCGGTGTCAAGCAACACATCCGAGTGATGAAGTCGGTATTGGCAGACTTGTTGGGTGATCCGGCAAAGATAGCCAAGTGTGAGCGAGCGCTTGAAAGTTATGAAAGTCGCCAGACAGGTTTGTAATTCAAAATGCCGTTTCAGACCGTTCCTTTTTCAGGGGCGGTCTTTTTTTATTTCTTTATCATAACCATTTTATCAATCGGCAAAAATGTTTTTTCTTCCGCCATTGTTTCAATACTGCCAAAGGGCATTTGAGCTATCATTTTCCATTTTGGAGGCAATTGCCATTCTTTTTTTACATCTTCATCAATAAGAGGATTATAATGTTGCAGACTTGCCCCGATATTTTCTTCGGCTAGTGCTGTCCAAACGGTCAATTGAGCCATTCCGTTAGCTTGTTCTGCCCAGATTGGAAAATTATCTTTATACAAAGGAAATTTCTTTTGTAGTTCCTCAATTGTGTTCGTATCATCAAAAAAAATCACGCTACCATATCCGGCAGCAAATGAAGATATTTTTTTTGCTGTTGGGGCAAATTTTTCTTCCGGTACAATGGCTTGTAAGCAATTATAAACAATTTGCCAAAATTTTTTATTTTGTTCTTCATACAAAATCAATACACGAACAGATTGCGAATTGAAAGCAGAAGGTGTGTATTTGACAGCTTCTTCAATAATCTTGTTTATTGTTGTTTGAGATAGCGCGATGTCTGTGCCTAGATGATAAATTGAACGTCGCTTTTTTAGAAGTTCAATAAATTGATTTTTCATAATTATCTCCAGATAAAATTTTATGGTAAAATATATACCGTTGCAGCTTTTTCAAGATAAACATGATTACCTATTTTAGGCGTTAAATCCGTTAGCATATTGATAAATTGATTGAGGTGGCGAAAACAGATGAACAATAGTTCAAACCGGCGATAATTAAAATAAACAGAAAAACCTCTCGCAAGGAGAGGTTTTTCTAAATGGTGAAAGACTTTAGTCTTCAAGAAACATATCTAAGAAACGCTCGTCCCTTTTATGTTTCACAACTTTTTTTCGTCTTTCTTTTTCTTGTTTCTCTTTTTCTTTTTGTTGCTTTTCGTGATATTCGGCATCCCATTTATCCGCCATTTCTTTTGAAGAAAGTCCTCCAAAATACTTCAAAAGTCTCTTCATTGCTTCCGATTCTGCAAAAAAGAGAGGTGTTTCAGTACGAGTCCGTGTATCATAACTTCCTCTGGCAGGAGATCCTCCATCATCAGTATATTCTTGCCAACTGTAGGTAACACGATGATTTACATCAGCTCCAAATTTTAATAGCAAATACGCGAGTTTTACACGGTCATTACAAATTGCTGAGAACAGCAGAGCATTGATAATTCGTTTCATTTTTTTAGTATTATTTGTTAGACATAATTCATTTAATTAGATTATCTCGATACTTAATAGCATTCAGAGCAATAGTATAAAACCGTAAAGCAATGAAAAAAACATATAGCATCCATAATAATCTTAAAAGATGCCCTATAATATCATAAAATAAAGTGAAATACAATGACAAAATGTATAAATAGACAAAAAACAGGGGCCGAACGAAGCCAAAGGTTCTGCCCCCGCCCAAGAGGGCAAACAAAGAGCAGCCCGATTGGATAAAATAAAAAAACTCATACTAAAGAGTATGAGTTTTTCTTACATTGGTGAGCTCGGGCGGGTTCGAACCGCCGACCCTTTGATTAAAAGTCAAATGCTCTACCGACTGAGCTACGAGCCCTTTATCAAAATGACGAGCCTATGTATAGAAGATAAAAAAACTTTAGTCAACAAAAAAAATAAAAAAAGTTAAAAAAGTAAAAAATATAGTGTATTTGTTAATAATTATATGTTACTATTCTCACCAAATAGAGAATATCCACCAGTCAAAGAGGTTAATATGGTTGATAATATTAATAGTTCCGAAAGTGCAGAAAGCACGTATGATATTTTGCAGAATGCTGCCGGTGAAATTTTGCTGATGATTAAGCAACGTCGTGGCGGTCCGGAGAATCCCCGTTTTGTTTATGATGGCGGAGAAACGGCTTTATTATATCGGAGTCGTGAAAGTTCTGTCTTTTTAGGGGGAATCAATGCTGAAGCCAGAGTTCCTCTCAAAAGAGTTGATGAGATTTTAGTTGCTGAAATAGATGGTGATGAAGTTGCGCGTGAATATGTTGTGCCTGTTCGTATTGTGCGTGATTTGAAGGTTGTTTTAAGCTAAATTATACACATTGTATACACGCAAATTCTAATAAGGGCTTTAAAAGCCCTTATTTTTTGTTATATTGGCACACGAATAGGAAATGGAAAACAGCACATGATATTGCAATTATTTCTGGGCTTGATTTCGGTCGCCTTGTTATTCTTTTTTATTGGTCATGAAAAACGCCGTCGAATTTGGTCAATCCTTTTGTTTGGGGCGGTTTTGGTTTTGCTTTATGCTTTTTTCAATAAATTCGATGCTCTGGGTATCAGCAATGTTATGTATTCTTGGATACCTCATCATACACTTCAGGCAAATTTTAGTTTTGCAACTGCTGTAAAGACTTCCGCCTTTGTTAGTGTGATGAGTATTTGTCTGGCAGCACTTGTTTATCTTAATATAGTATATCGTCGCGAGGAATATTCTTTATATGCCAATAATTTGCTTTTACTAAATTTTGCAGCATTAATTATTTTGCTTGCCAGTCAGGATTTTATTCAGCTGATGATAGGGAGTTGTTGTTTTTCAATCGTCGGATTTTATCTGATTAATGACATTGAAGCCAAAACCAGATTTATTTTTTATAATTTTTTGGCTGAACTTGCCATATTTGCGGCACTTGCCGTTGTATACGCATATCTTGACACAATATCTTTGACAGCTTTGCCGCAATATCTGAAAGTGGGAAGACATAATGATCTGGTTTCATTATTGTTATTGATTGCTGTTTTTATAAAATGCGGAATGTTTTTATTTCAAAGTCAAATAATCGGTCTTAAGCGTTTGATGTTTAACCGAATAATTGCTTTGGCGATATTTGGCACACCATTATCCGGATTGATTGTTTTGGTAAAATTGTTACCGTTAATTTCGGCACCGTCCTACATACAACTGATTTTTTATGGAATTGTCGGCATATCATTAATATGGGCATCAATAGGTGCTTTGTTAATTGACAATATCAAGGCTAAAGTTCTGTATCTTAATATGTTTTTTTACGCCTTTTGTTTATATTTGTTGTGGAATAATAGTGATTTATTTTTCAGTCAATTAGTTTATCTATACCCGTCGTTGCTGGGATTATATCTTTCTTTGCTATTTGTAACGGTTTCCGCATCTGATGAAACTGTGGTTTCAAAAATGGGTGGGTTTATTCGACGTTTGTGGTTTAATTTTTTGTTGTCCTTATTAGCTCTTTTTGTTTTTTGCGAAACATTTATAAAATATTTTAATCTGTATCCCATTATATGTTTTGTCTATGTATTCGTTGGTCTTGTTGCCGCCATATTACATACAATATATTTGGGAAAAAGACATTCAAATGAAATGGTGGAAGCATTATTGAACAATATCAGTGTAGCTTATTGGCTACCGTTTATTATCCTCAATATTATGTGGCTTATTTATTCCGAACCGCACTATGGAAATAGCGTTTGGACCTTATTTTCGTTTTTTGTTTTTGCAATGTTTTTGTTGCCGGCGGAACAGTTTTTTCGTCTTGCGCATTGGAAGATATTGCAGGAAGGAGATATTATACATCGTTTTTATAAAATATTTTTGGTTACACCATTGCGTTTACTCGGAAGAGTTTTGTGGTTGGCTATTGACTTTGTAGTAATTGAACGTAGCGTTATTGGTTCAATTTCACACTCAACAGGTTTTGTTGTGCAAAATTTGCAAAAAATACAAGGTACAGGCCGGCTAAAATATTTTATGATGATTCTGTTAGGAATGGTGATTATTATGATAAATTTGGGGATGTATTACCATGAATAGTCCTTTTGCATTATTATCTTTGATTGTTGCTGTTCCGTTTTTGGGGATGCTTTTTGTTTTCAGCTCCAAAAATACAGAAGATATCCAGTCAGGGCGCAATGCCTTTAATGTTTGCGTATTTACGATTGTTTCCAATATTATATTAATATGGCGAATTTTTATGATTATCAATGAAAAGTCGCCTTCGTTGCAACTAATGGAAAAATTTGATTGGTTAAGTGTTCCTAATATCAATATTGTGTTAGGCGTAGATGTATTTTCATTATTGCTTATTTTGGCAGTGCATATTGCTATACTTATTGGTGTTTTGGGAGTACGATCAAATACATATCGTACAAAATCTTTATTAGCTTTTACACTGTTGTTCTTAAGCATGATGACCGGATTTTTGGTTGCGGCAGATATTTTCTCTTTCTACATTTTCTTTGAAGCAATGCTTTTTCCTTTGTTTATGATTATCGGAATGTTTGGAGAGGTTCGCAAACTGGAATTAATAAATCGTTTTTTCTTGTATAATTTTATCGGAGCTATAATTTTATTTAGTGCCACATTATTACTTTTTTATCATGGTGGCAGTATGATGCTTGCCGACATTGGAAAACTTCGTCTTGGTGATCCGCTCAAATATTACGTTTGGGGAGCCATTTGCCTGTCATTTATATCAAGGGTACCGATTTGGCCTTTTCATTATTGGATTTCATCAATTAATTCCGGCATTCGCAATCCTTTGGCTTTTATTATAACGGCATTGCTTCCTCTGACATCCATATATGGCTTTATCCGTTTTTTGCCTGCAAAATTGCCGTTAGAGCTTAATGTATACATTATGTATGGCGAAATAATCGCTGTTGTTACAATGTTGTTTATTGCGTTAATCGGTTTCATTAACAGAGATTACCAATATAAGATTTTTTCTTATGTAACGGTTTATTATATTTTGTATTTGCTTGGTATATTTGTAAATGATAAATTAGTCAAAACCAGCATCAGCTATTCACTGTTTGGGTTTTTAATAATAATGGCTTCATTGGAAACTGTTTCAAGCTATATTTATCATAAAGAGCAAGAAGCGCAATGCCTTTCCAATGGTTTTTTGTGTCGAGTTAAACGATTATCGTTTGTTTATTCTTTTTTGACAATAGCTGCTGTTGGAATGCCTGTTTCTGCAGTATTTATCAATAATTTTTTGATTCTCTCTTGGTTGTTGAGTTTTAATGTTAAAATGGGTGTTTTGTTGATATTATCTTTGGCGTTTGTTGGAGTAACCCTTCTGCAAGAGCTCCTGCGCCTTAAGCAAGATAATAAAGAATGTCGTTTGGGCAAAAATGATGACATATCCAAAGCATTTTTTACTTTTATGATGTTTGTGATTTTTGTGTTTCTGATGTCTTTTGTAAATACTTTATGGTTTGTGTCATAAGAGTAGGAGAAAGCAATGTTACAAAATTGGTTGATTTTAG
>JAFTLF010000111.1 GCA_017452885.1 Alphaproteobacteria bacterium | reverse complement strand
GTTGTCATTCCAGCTTCTTTTGCATATTCCAAATTTGAATAGCTATCATCAACAAACACACAATCTTCCGGTTTTACCCCTATTTTTTCACAATATTTGAAATATACATCAGAACTTTCATTTTTCTTATATACACCAAAATCTTCAACGGAATAATAACGATTCTTAAAATAATCATAAATACCCAAATGCTTTAATATTTTTTCTGAAGCATAACGATCACTTGCCGTAAAAATATACTGTTCTGCAGGAACTTTTGCTAATTTTTCCATCAAATTATCATAAGGAATAATCTTCTCAACCGGCTTAATTTTATGATAAGCTATAAACAAATCTCGCGGATTAATACCATATTCCCTAAAAAATATTTCTCCACCATCACGATAAATTCTGAAAGATTCTGTAACTTTGGCTTTAGTTGTTTCAAAATCAAGCGGCAATTTTAAATCTTCTATCAAAGCCTTTGCCATAGTTGCATCTAATAAATCAGCAAATTCTTCCGTTTTATTATAAAGTGTATCATCAAAATCCCATATAACAACTTTTTTGCCAAAAATCACTTCATAAATTCCTTTGCCATAAAACAAACAGACTTAGCCATTATCAATCAAATAGTTTTTTTCGTCAACCAAAACTTGAAAAAACAAAATTCATTTATAATTATAAAAACCAATGGAGAAAAACATGAAAATACTGCTTTTTTTAATATTTTTTATAGTCTTATCCGTAGCCGAAGCTGCCGAAGAAGAAAAATTTGTGGTAGGAAACCCGGATTCACAAAACAAACTAAATATCAACAAATTTTATATAATAAACCAATCAGAACATTCTCATAATTTTTCAACAACAAACCTACCGGAAAATTATGAAACTTTTAGCCCAAACAACAACTTTGACACTATAAATTCTTATGAAAACGAAGATGAAAATGGCTAAATATTCCAAAGAGCATTTTTAATCTTATTTTTAAGAAATTCTTCATGTTTAGTAATTTCTTCATCTGATACGGCAAAAAAACGCGGTTCACGATAATTACTTTTATCAAAAACAACTTCAACAGTCTGTTTTTTTTCTTTTTTAGCATCTAACAACAAACTTGGTTCTTTGCCACCCAACAGCTCCAAATATACTTCCGACAAAAGTTGAGCATCCAATAAAGCTCCGTGAAAAGTACGACTGCTGTTATCTATTTCAAACCTTTTACAAAGGGCATCAAGAGAACAACGAGCTCCCGGAAACAAAGCTCTGGCTATTTCTAAAGTATCAACACATTTATCCCAGCTCATTTCCGGTAAACCAAGCTGTTTCAACTCATAATTAACAAAATTCATATCAAAGGATGCATTATGAGCAACTAGTACGGCATCACCTACAAAATCTAACCATTCCTGAGCAACTTTATCAAAAGTCGGAAAATCTTTCAAAAAATCGTATGTAAGTCCATGAACTTTAACAACTTCTTCAGGAACTTCTTTTTCAGGATTTATATATTGATGATACGTTATTCCGGTAGGCACATGATTAACCAATTCTACAGCACCTATCTCTACCAATCTTTCGCCTTTAGCATAATCAAAACCTGTTGTTTCGGTATCAAATACAATTTCTCTAGTCATGACAAGCTTCCAGTCCTTTTATAACATTTATCAGCTCAGCTTTAAGCAAATTTCTACTTTTGTTAGTATCAATAACAATATCAGCCATTTTTATTTTTTCACTATTTTTCATTTGTACGTTATTGATTTTATCAAAATCCTCTGCAGAAACTTTATCTCGTAGCATAACTCTCTGTTTTTGAATTTCATAATCAACATCTGCAACCAAAATAAAATCGCAAAATTTATCCCACTTCATTTCAAATAACAAAGCGACATCAAGAAAAAACAAATCATCATAATAAGCATTTTTTCTGATAATTTTCTTAACATTTTCTTCCAAAAACGGATGAATCAAACCTTCCAACACTTTAAGCTTATTATTGTCTGAAAAAACTATATTACGTAAAGCTCTTTTATCAGCTGTACCATTTTTTACAACACCTGGAAATTTATTATCAAGCACTTGTAAAAATACTTTGTCGAAATATATTCTTCTAACCCATCCGTCAACATCAAAGACGGTATATCCAAGATTATTAATTATTTTAGCAATAGTTGTTTTTCCGCAACCGATAGAACCGGTAATACCTACAAGCTTCATAAATTAATCCTTTTAAAAAGGTTAGCCATGTTATCAACAGATCGTTAACTTTCTGTGCATAAATAAGCAATTCAATCACTTTATATTATTTTATTACCACAAAGTAAAATTTAATATTATAACTTACTAACAGGAGCAAAAATCGTATACAGCCTGTTTATAAAAAAAATTATACACATCAACCTAAATTTTAACTTTTTCAGAGTCCTTTATTGAAAAATCATCATAAAAAATTACATAAAAAATTTTATCCTTAAATTTATTAACAATCTGTTAACTTTTGGATAACCATAGTGATAAAAACTTATCAACAATACTAACATTAATATACAAACAACAAAAACATTTTAAAAATATTTAAGTAGCCCTGCGGGGCTGTTTATAACCTTTTGGTAAAAAACATTGACATCAAAATAAAAAATACGTATAAAACATTATCAATTCTGATAACAACATTCCCTGACAGGTTTCCATGAATTTAAAAGATTTAAAACAAAAATCTCCGACTGAGTTACTTACTCAGGCTGAGGATTTAGGTATTGAAGACGCTTCTTCAATGCGCGTACAAGATTTAATGTTTGCTATTTTAAAAAAAGTAGCTGGCGATGATGAAACAATATACGGAGAAGGAACTATAGAAGTTCTTCAAGACGGCTTTGGTTTCTTAAGATCTGCTCAATCAAATTATTTAGCCGGTCCGGATGATATATATGTTTCTCCTGCTCAAGTCAAAAAATACGGATTAAGAACTGGAGATACAGTTGAGGGAGAAATTCGTGCTCCCAAAGAAAATGAAAGATATTTTGCTTTAGTTAAGGTTAATAAAATCAACTTTGAAGACCCCGAAAAATCAAAATTACGAGTAAATTTTGATAACTTGACACCATTATATCCTACTAAAAAATTAAATTTTGATATTATTTGCGGCGAAAAAGATTATACAACCAGAGTTATTGATCTTATTTCTCCTCAAGGTAAAGGACAACGAGGTCTTATCGTTGCTCCACCACGAACAGGTAAGACTGTTATGTTACAAAATATTGCTCATGCGATAGCTTCTAACCATCCGGAATGTTACCTTATGGTTCTGCTTATTGATGAACGTCCTGAAGAAGTTACCGATATGATGAGATCCGTTAAAGGTGAAGTTATTTCTTCAACATTTGATGAACCCGCAACACGTCATGTTCAAGTTGCTGAAATGGTTGTTGAAAAAGCTAAACGTTTAGTCGAAACAAAGAAAGATGTTGTAATTTTACTCGATTCTATAACCCGTTTAGGACGTGCCTATAATACAGTTATTCCTTCTTCCGGAAAAGTTTTAACCGGTGGTGTTGATGCTAATGCCTTACAAAGACCAAAAAGATTATTAGGTGCTGCACGTAATGTAGAAGAAGGCGGATCTTTAACAATCATAGCAACAGCTTTGATAGATACCGGTTCTCGTATGGATGAAGTTATATTTGAAGAATTTAAAGGAACAGGTAATTCCGAAATAATACTTGATAGAAAATTAACAGATAAACGTTTATTCCCAACTATTGATATAACTCGTTCCGGCACGCGTAAAGAAGAACTGTTAGTTGATCGTGACAGACTATCAAAGATGTGGGTATTGCGCCGTGTGTTAATGCAAATGGGAATGACCGATGGCATGGAATTTCTTCTTGATAAACTCAAAAATTCCAAAGATAACGATGATTTCTTTAGCACAATGAATTCTTAAAAAATAAAACCGGATAAAAGCCGGTTTTATTTTTTTTAATTTTCTATTGACATAACTATTTTTATTTTTATATGATTAACGACAGTTTTTAATAATAAAAAGACAGTTATGCAAGATAATGGTTTTAAATATTTACGGTTATTGCCTGCCAATCTAATAGGTTTGATTGGTTGTCTTGCTTTGTCTGTTCTTTGCATTTTTATCCTCATTATCAACCTCTAGATGCTTTTAAAGAATATCAAGTTTTAGCATTTAGAGGATATTGATAACAAACTTTTTTGAAACAATTTTGAGGATAAAATTCATGCCAATAACATCACAATCATTAAATTTGTATTTTTACCGGTCAACTTTTCTTTTATGGTCATATTTTATTGCCATAAATCTACTGTTGTTGCGTAGCCTCTGAGTGTTTTCGCAATAAGAAATTTAGGCATTCAGGGGCATATTTTATAAATTTCATAATTTAATAACAGTACAAAAAGAGAAGAAAAATGCAAAATGTAAATAAGCTCAATCAGCAGTTAAATAATGTTTTAGAATATGTTGTAGACCAATTTAAACAACAAAACATAAGTATCGTTATGCCAACATACATACCGCAACGAGGTGAAATTCTGCGCGAATTTGCATCTCGTGGGGTTGAAACAGTAATATCAGGAGGCATCAGAGGAGCCAGATGTTTTAAAGAAATACCTCAGTTTGGTATGGAAGAAGATACACTTCCCTATACCGACGGCTTTCCTGAATATATAACACGTAACATCACTCACTTACTTCCGGAAGAAAGTATAAAAAATCGTAAAGTAGCTGTTTTTTCTTATGTTAACAATCTTGGTTGGAGCCGTCACATTAAAGAAAGAGGTTTAAATACCGAAATCGTAGCCACGGCAGAACAAAATTTGCGCGGTTATTTTGAAGAAAAAGGTAATTTATTAAAAATTCTTGATACAGCCGGATTATCTGCTTACAAAATTCCGACACGTCACGTTAATCACGAAACGCCGATTGACGAACTAGTAGATATTTATGAATTAATTAAAAATGATGACGGTCGCATTGTTGTGCAAGATTGTTGCTCAGAAAATGGTAATGCAGGCGGTAAAGGAACTTTTTTTATAGATTCATGTGAGGATTTTGTAAAAAATATCATAAATCACAAAGGAAATCGTAAAGTTGCTCGTTTTATCAAAGGATTTGAAAGTAATTTATCTTTCTTTGCCGGTAATACCGAAGCAGATGACAATATGTTTGGGGCAAAAAAAATGAACCTAACATCGCAAATGGATGCTTTTAATCCAGATACGCTTGATGATTTATTAAAACAAGCAAAAGCTTCAGGAATAAATGAATCTAATATTATAACCGTTGTTGGTCGCGGTACCCTAAAGGCTGTTGGTGACGAATATTTAACCAGCGGTGAAAGTAATGGTGTCGGAAATGATGTAGGATATGTTTATCCGGAAAATATCAGTAGTCAAATTTCAGAAATTGGTCACAAATTGTCGCGCCTTATGGCATTAAGTGGTAAAGTTGGTATTGCCGGAGCAGATTTAATCATCGACAAAGAAGGTAAAGTATGGATAAACGAAATCAATGATCGTCAACAAGGGCCAACCGCTCAGATGTCTAAAGATGCTGAAAATAATGGTATTCCGTCATTGTTAAAAATATCATTACTCAGTAGTTTTGGTGACTTTAAAGATTCAAAAGTTCAAGAATTTTTTCATAATTTACAACAAGATTCAGAATCTGTTCACCAAGCCTATATTTCTAACCCCGGAGAGTTTTATCTTAAAGTACACTCAACACATCCTAAAGGACAACTTGAAGAGGTTCAAAGCAATCTTAAACCCGGATTTTATGAAATAAGCAAACAAGAAGACGGCAGTTGGAATTTTAATTTTGCCTCTTATAAAAATCCAAATAGCAACATATCTTACCAAACTAATCCGTCAGAAGGTAAGGTGGTTGTTAAATTAGTCGGTGGAGATTGGAAAGTCGGAGATAAGATTGATAATGCTTCACAGTTATTTCGTCTGACCGGTGTTACCAATCCGGATAATCCTCCTTTTATTATAGAAGACGGCAAAACCAAATTAAATGATTCTTGGCGACCGATTGTTGAAGCTTGTTATGATTATATGTTTGGAGAAGGTTATATTAGCAAAAATCCGCTATGGCAACAGCGTCATAAAGATAATAACAAAGTTGTTAATTGGATCCCTGTGTTTAACCACACCCCGTCATTTACAGCAGCAAATCAAAATAATATAATGCTCATGAGAACAGCTTCAGAAGGAAGGAAATAATAAATGAAAATAAACAAGTACAGAGATTTTGTTGGTACAACCCCAATGGGAACGGAATTAAATATTCTCAGATATGAAATTGATTCCGAAAAAGAAGGGCATCATATTTATATTCAAAGTGGTATTCATGGTGGAGAGATTACTCAGTGGATTGCTCATGAATTGTTCTTGTTTATTAAAAAAAATTTACATCAGGGCAAAGTGACGTTAGTTCCTTGTGCTAATCCTGTATCTTGGACACAACGTGCATATTATTCAACTAATGGCAAGTTTGATTTTTATATGGGCAAAGACTGGAATCGTAATTTTCCCGGAAATTCTGAAGGTTCCATGGGAGAAAAAATAGCTGCTGTTTTGTTTGAAAATGCCAAAAAAGCAGATTTTGTATTAGATTTACACACATCAAGAGAATCTATCCCTTTTGCTATTTATTCTCGTCCGGAATATGAAGATATATTAAAGATAATAGCTATCAAATATAACCAATTTATAGATATGCAAAAAAATTCTTCTTACAGCAATACGATGAATGCTTGCCTGGATAAAGTTGGTGTGAATAATCTTTGCATTGAATGCGGTAGCCATGATGCTTACGAACCTAATAATATCAGAGAGGTTGTTAATGGTATTAAACGACTTTTTTCAGCCTACGAAATGATAGATTCAAAATTTACAGAAATTGCTCCGAATGAAATAAAAACCTTTGCCAAAACAGTGAAATATACATCTCCTATGGGGTGTTTGATTCGTTTGGCCAAACCGCTAGGTGCAGAAATAAAAAAAGGAGATGATTTGTTTTATTGTTTTGATAATAACAATTTAGGTTCGATTGTTGCTGTTCAATCCAAACACGATGGTGTTTTATTTAAAGCCTCGCCAACACATATTTATTGGAGCGGTGATGATGTTGTTCAGCTTTTGCTTAATGAAGATACAAAACCATTGACAACTGTTGATTAAGACATATATCCTTTAAAAAATCTAATTAAGGAAACCTTATGAAGTTTTTGAGTAAAACATATCAAAAAATTTCAACGTCAGGAGTTTATGCTCCTGTCGCAGTTTCCGCTGTTTATTTTTCTTATTACTTCTTTATCGGCTTCTAGATGTTTCCATCCATAGTGACGGGTTTAGGCATCTGGAAGGTATTTTATAAACCCGTTAATAATCAATGGAATAATTCGATAAAGAAGAAAAATAATGTCAAAATTAGATGAACTTAATCAAAACATAAATATCCTGATGTCAGGAGTTATTACTCATTTCAAACAAAATAATATCAGTTTGATAATGCCCACATATGTTCCTCAGCGTGGTGAAATTTTACGAGAATTTGCCCAACAAGGTATCAGTACTTTTATTGCTGGAGGTTACCGAAATACACAAACTTTTGCAGAAATTCCTCAAAAAGGTTTGCCTGCGGATACAATGGAATATATTTCATCTTTTCCTAAACAAATAACCAAAGACATTGTTGATGTAATACCGGAAAATTTATTGCGTAATCAAAAAATTGCTATTTTTAGTTACGAAGTTGATTTTGGTTGGGGTAATTTAATACAACAACGAAACTTGAATACAGAAATTATAGGTACACAGGAACAGAGTCAGCGCGGCTATTTTGAAGAAAAAGGTAATTTAATGCACATTTTGGATACAGCAGGATTATCTGCTTATAAAATTCCGTCAAAACTCGTAAATTCTCAAACCTCGCTTGATGAGCTAATAAACATTTATGACAATCTCAAAAACGAAGATGGTAGAGTTGTTGTACAAGATTGTTGTTCGGCTAATGGCAACACCGCCGGAAAAGGAACGTTGTTTTTTGATGACTGTACATCATTTGTTAAAAATATTATGGAAACAGGTGGTGAGCGCAAAGTGGCGCGCTTTGTTGATGGCTATGAAAGTAATTTATCTTTCTTTGCCGGCAATAATATTCCCTCAAACGAAATGCTTGGTTCTTACAAAATAGAATTAACCGAAGATATGGATCGTTTTAATCCTCACACATTGGCTTTATTAACAGACAAAGCTAAGGCTTCAGGCATTAACGAATCTAATATTATAACTATTGTTGGTCGTGGCACCCTAAAGGCTGTCGGTGATGAATATTTGACCAGCGGTGAAGGTAATGGTGTCGGCAACGATATTGGTTATGTCTATCCAGAAAATATCAATAGTCAAATTTCAGAAATTGGTCATAAATTATCACGTCTGATGGCTTTAGCAGGACACGTTGGTTTAGCCGGGGCAGATTTAATCATCGATAAAAGTGGTAAAATATGGATAAACGAAATCAATGATCGTCAACAAGGGCCAACCGCTCAGATGTCTAAGGATGCCGAAAATAATGGTATTCCGTCATTGTTAAAAATATCATTACTCAGTAGTTTTGCAGATTTCACAAAAAAAGATGTACAACAAGCTTTTCGTGATTTGCAACAAAATTCTATAGCGATTCATAAAGCATATACATCTTCTTCTGGAGAATTTTATCTCAAGGTACACTCAACACATCCTAAAGGTAAAAAACAAGAAGTTATCAGAAATTTGCGTCCTGGTTATTATATTATACGTCGAAAAGAAAACAGTCGCTGGAATTTGGATTTTGCTTCATATAAAAATCCTAACAGCAACACAAATTACCAAACTAATCCCGATAAAGGAGAGGTTATGATAAAAATAACCGGTGGTAATTGGAAAAAAGGCGATAAGGTTGATAATGGTTCACAATTATTTCGCTTGACTGGCATTACCAATCCAGATAATCCTCCTTTTGTTATAATAGAAGGTAAGACAAGACTAAATAAAAAATGGCGACCTATTGTTGAAGCTTGTTATGATTATATGTTTGGTGAGGGATATTCTCGTCAAAATCAATTATGGCAACAACGCAATCTTGTAAAAAATATCAAGATTGCAACAATTGTTCAGAGTTTGCGTAACAGATAGTCTTTAACATCTTTCATATTGTGGAAGATTGCAGAAACTCCAATGTTTACTATTTCTTCCTCAATATGAAGATTGTTGTATAATTCGCAACTCAAAAAAGCAATAACGTTCATTCCGGCACAAATTCCTGCACGAATTCCGGCAAGAGAGTCTTCCACGACAAAACAATTTTCACGCTCAAATCCCATGTTTTTAGCTGCCAATAAAAATAAATCAGGTTCTGGTTTTCCATAAGCAACCATGTCAGCCGTAAAAATTTTTTCCGGTGGAAAATATTTTTCAATACCGATACTTTTTATTTTCTTTTCTGTTTTTGCTGTTGTTCCACCGGTAGCAATGCACTGCTCAAAATCTTGTAGTTTAAAAATTTCTTCAATTCCCGGAGTAAGCATAATTCCGTTTACTATTTTTTGCAAATCACGCAATATTGCTTCTTTCCAAAAAACATCATCAGTTTTAATACCTAATTTTTCCAACACATCTTTTTTTGTTTTGTCACTCATTCCGGCCAAAAAAGAAATAGTTGTATCCATATCCCAATTTTTACCAAACTTCTCATTAATAAGTTCCATTCTGTTTTGTAGCCATATTTTTTCAGTATCGGCAATAACGCCGTCGAAATCCCATATAATTAGTTTTTTACTCATAATTACAACTTTCGGTTTTAAAAAACAGAGTCCGTATCAAGCCCGCACAGCACATTTTTAATAAATTTATGATATATATGTTAATAAACAATAAATCATCGCTCCAGAGTCAAAAAAACCGCCTTTTTATTCTTGCAACATTTTTATAATCCTTTTATAAAAAAAAAGAGGTGAAAAATGGACAATAAGACAATTTACGCATTATCGACGGTTTTTGGTAAATCAGGTGTAGCGGTTATTCGTATTTCAGGTAAAGAAGCATTAAGCTGCATTTCTTCAATGACAAATTTGAACGAGAAATCTTTAAAACCTCGTTATGCGTATTTTACGAAACTTCATCATAGTGTATCCGAAGAAGTATTGGACAAGTGTTTGCTTTTATACTTCAAGGCTCCAAATTCTTTTACAGGAGAAGACATTGTCGAGCTGCATACACATGGTTCGCGAGCGGTTATTGCTGCTGTTATGGATAGTTTATCTCAAATAAAAGATTTTCGTTTGGCAGAAGCCGGAGAATTTTCAAAAAGAGCTTTTTATAATAATAAAATGGATTTGACCGAAGCTGAGGGTTTAGCCGATTTGATAGATGCAGAAACTGCAGAACAACAAAAGTATGCTATTCGTCAAATGGATGGTGCTTTAAAAGGTTTGTATGATGATTGGCGTGAACAGCTTTTAAAAATATTGGCACATCTTGAAGCTTATATTGATTTTCCGGAAGAAGATATTCCCGAAAATATTACTGATAATATGCAAAACACTGTATTTAAACTTCGCGAAAATATAAAAAAACATTTACAAAGTGATAATATTGGCGAACGTTTAAGAGAGGGTTTTCGAGTTGCGATTATCGGAGCGCCAAACGCCGGTAAATCCAGTTTACTAAATCAAATAGCTCATCGAGAAGCTGTAATTGTGTCTGATATTGCCGGAACCACTCGTGATGCAATAGACATACATCTTGATTTAGAGGGGTATCCTGTTATTTTTACCGACACAGCCGGATTACGTGAAACTTCTGAGGAAATAGAGCAAAAAGGAATAATAATCGCCCACGATAAGGCAGAACAGGCTGATTTGGTAATTTATTTATTTGATGCCTCAACAGACTCTGCTCAAGGTATTGAAAAATATAAAAAAGAGTTTGAGGATAAAATTTTGGTTGTTGCCAATAAGCAAGATAAACTGGACCAATCCCGAATAGCAGAATTGCAAAAAAAAGGTTGTTTGGTTATTTCTGCAAAGCAAAATATTGGAACAGATAAATTGCTTAGAGCTATAAAAGAGCAGATAAGTAGTCGTTTTACTTCAAATTCAGGATTATTAATCAGTCGTCGTCGTTATCGTGAAGCTCTGCAGAACGTTATTAATTATCTTGAAGATTTTAATTTTGATAAAGAAATTGAATTAACCGCGGAAGATATTCGTTTAGCTGCTCGTGAAATTGGTAAAATTACCGGAAGAATAGAAGTTGATGAAATTTTAGATAAAATATTCGGTTCTTTTTGTATCGGAAAATAGCACGCTTTAAACTATTGCAAACTTTTATAAGTTATACTATAACCCAAGCAGAATAAATTTGGGCAAAAACAATGAATAATCAAAACTATGATGTTATTGTAATTGGTGGTGGACACGCAGGATGCGAAGCGTGTTCTGCTTCTGCGCGTGTTGGCGCAAAAACCGCATTAATAACACACAAAATATCAACCATTGGTGAAATGTCTTGCAATCCGGCAATCGGAGGATTGGGCAAAGGGCATTTGGTAAGAGAAATAGACGCTCTCGATGGCTTAATGGGGCGCGTTATTGATAAGGCAGGTATTCAATTTCGTATGCTTAATGCTTCAAAAGGACCCGCTGTTAGAGGTCCTCGTGCCCAAGCAGATAGAGAACTTTATAAAAAGTATATGTTGCAATATTTAAGCGAACAAGCAAATCTTGATTTAATTGAAGCGGCTGTTGAAGGGTTTGTTTTTGATGATAATAAAATTTGCGGTGTTAAACTATCTGACGAAACAATAATTACAGCTAAAGCTGTCGTTTTAACTTCGGGTACTTTTTTAAATGGAATAATGTTTGTTGGTCATGAAACGTCAATCGGAGGACGCGTTACTGATGTTACTTGCGAGGGAATAACACCGTATTTAAAGTCTTGCGGGCTTAAAATAGGCCGTCTGAAAACCGGAACCCCTGCCCGCTTAGATGGCAAAACAATAAATTGGGATATATTATCAGAGCAAGAAGGTGATGCTAGACCGCAACCTTTTTCTTACTTGACCAAAGAAATAACCAATCCGCAAATTAAGTGTTACATAACTCATACTAACGAACATACACATCAAATAATTCGTAATAATTTCTCAAAATGTGCCTTGTTTTCCGGGTTGATAACCGGAATAGGTCCTCGTTATTGCCCGAGTATTGAAGATAAGCTTGTTAAGTTTGCTGATCGTACAAGTCATCAGATATTTTTGGAGCCGGAAGGATTAAATTGCGATGTTGTTTATCCTAACGGAATATCCACATCTTTGCCGGCAGATATTCAGGAGCAATTCATTCATACTATGGAAGGTTTAGAAAATGTTAGGATTTTACGCCCCGCATATGCCATAGAATATGATTATGTTGATCCTCAAGAATTAAACAACAAGCTTGAATGCAAAAAGGTTTCTGGATTGTTTTTGGCGGGACAAATAAATGGAACGACTGGATATGAAGAAGCAGCTGCTCAGGGGCTTTTGGCCGGAGTAAATGCTGCTCATAAAGCCCTTGATGACGGAAAAGAATTTTTGGTTGATCGTTCTGAGGGGTATATTGGAGTCATGATAGACGACCTGATAACCAAGGGTGTTGATGAGCCTTACCGTATGTTT
>JAFTLF010000110.1 GCA_017452885.1 Alphaproteobacteria bacterium | reverse complement strand
TCAATGGCTGTCGAGGGCAAAAAGGAACGAAGGACCTCTAGTACGTATTCTAAACCACTTAAGAAAAATAGTAAGTTAGCAAAAACAGATAAAACCAGAGCAATAACCATATTTTTGGTGAGAGCAGACATAGTTTGTGATATGGCTAACATGGCTCCGGCAAGCATAAAAGAGCCGATATAACTACACAAAATGACCCAATTGTCCGGAGTTCCCAGCAGATTGACGGTAATCCAAAAAGGAAAGGTCAGGGCGATAGCCAGACTACAAAAAAACCAAGCGGCAAAAAATTTGCCCCAGACTAAACTGCTGAGATGTATGGGCATGGTTATGATTTGTAAAATTGTTTTGGTGCGAAATTCTTCTGCCCAAAGGCGCATGGAAATTCCCGGAATGAACAGTAAAAACAACCATGGTTGAAAAGAAAACATTGATAGTAAAGAAGCTTGTCCGGCTTCAAAAAAATGACCAAAATATATAGCAAAAGAACCGTTAAGTAATAAAAAACTGATGAGAAAAACATAAGCCAAAGGTGAAGTAAAATAGCGATAAAATTCATTTTTGGCAACAATCCAAAGTTTGTTCATTTTATTCTCCGGTCAATTTTTTGAAAGCATCTTGTAAAGATGTACAATTGTTTTGTATCAGAATTTGCTTGAGAGTTCCATCGGCTTTTATTTGCCCATGAGCAATAACTATGATGCGAGTGGCGATGGTTTCGGCTTCTTCAAGAAGATGCGTTGAAATAAAAATGGTCTTTTTTCTACCCATATCGGCAATTAGTTTTCGGATATGTTCTTTTTGGTTAGGATCAAGGCCGTCTGTGGGTTCATCAAGCAACAATAGCGGAGGATCCGATAAAATGCTTTGCGCAAAACCGACACGACGTAAATATCCTTTAGACAGGGTTTCTATTTTGCAAGTTAAAACATTATCAATTTTTGATAACTTTATAACTTCATTTAAGCGGTTGGCAGACACGCCTCGCAGTTCGGCCATATAACGCAAAAAGCTTTTAACCTGCATATCCGGATAAAGAGGGGAACCTTCCGGCAAAAATCCGATGTTTTGTTTGCAATCAGGTTGTTTGTCAGCAATGTCTTGTCCGATAACTTTAATGCTTCCGGAAGTAGGGGCGAGATAACCGGCAATCATATTCATAAGGGTTGATTTGCCGGCTCCGTTGGGCCCTAAAAGAGCGACAATTTCACCCATATGAGCAGTAAGATTCAAATTGTCAACGGCGGTGATTGTATCAAATCTTTTGGTAAGATTGCTTATTTCAAGGCTTGTATACATTGTATTTCCTTTTGTTATTTGCCGATTTCGTATAAAACAATTGCTGCTGCGGTAGATACATTTAAGCTCTCAACTTTTTCGTTCATTGGGAGTTTTATGGTTATATCGCATGATTCTTCAACAAGTCGACGCATGCCTTTTCCTTCAGATCCCATAATGATGGCATTTTTACCACCTTTTTTCAGTTTGTCGACAGTGGTTTTGGCATAGCCGTCCATACCGATAGTCCAGAATCCGGCAGCTTTTAATTGTTCAATAGCTCTGGTCAAATTAGTAACACGAATAATAGGTAAATGCTCAATCATTCCGGCAGAGGCTTTGGCCATGGCTCCGGTTTCGGTCGGAGAGTTTTTATCTTGCATAATCAAAGCCAAAGTATTAAACGCTACGCAAGAGCGAATAATTGCACCAATATTTTGCGGATCGGTTACCTGATCAAGAATCAATACATGGCAATTATCCATGCTTTCAGCCATGCGGCATATTTCATCAAGAGTATATTCTTCTAATTCGCGACAATAAGCGGCAAATCCTTGATGTACGGCATTGGCGGGCAGAATTCGTTCAATCTCTTTACGGTCGACAACATTAATAGAAACCGTTGTTCGTTGGAATTTGGTGCAGATGGCGCGGAGTTCTTCTGCATTGTCCGAAGTGACAAGTATTTTGCTAATTTGTCGGCGAGAATTGCTGATGGCAGAGATGACGGCGTGACGGCCGTACAGTATCAAAGGAGGTTTGCCGGAGCGAGGAGTGGTGTTAAATTTTTTGGACATATTATATACCTCAATAAATTTTTTTATATTATAGTTTGTCAGAATAAAAAAACAATTAAATCGTATTTTTATTTATGAACAGGTAATGCAAAATAATTGCGGCTGAAGTATTTCCGATTGTTAAAGCCCACATGATACCGGTGGTTTGGGTTGCATTGCCTAGCCATATACAGCATAATGGTGTAATAATGACAAAACACAATCCGTACCACAAAGAGGGAATCAGCAAGTAATGAGTGTTGCGTAACAAGATGATTTGGATAGAATTGAGAGCGCGCATAAACATGGCGAAAACTGAAATTTGCAATAAAGGTGATGTTAAAGCCGCAAGTTTGGAATCGGATGTAAGCAATAAAGATAAAGTTTGGGCATTGCAAAAACAAAATAGACATAATGGCAACATTATCAAGATATTAGCCGTTATTGTTGCCTTATATATTTTATGTAGTTCAGGAGAGAAAAGAGTTGTGTATTTACCACTTAAAACCGTACCGGCAACAGCAAAGGCAACACCAATAATATTGGATAAGATAAATATGCGATAAGCCAATGTATATGCTGAAGCTTGAAGAATACCAATGTGTGCGCTATAAAAAAGGCAAAATGCAGCCCCGATTTCATACGATAGTAAGTTGGCGGTGGCGCTTAATCCCAGTTTTTGTTGGGTGGTACGAATAGAGCATTCGTTATTGCGTTTCCAAAATTGAAATTTTTTAAAATCGGAATTGAGTATGATATACAATAGCAGGCCACATCCAAGAAACATACGGACAATAGAGGTTGCCCAAGCGGCTCCGGAGCTTAAAAGTTGCGGAAAACCGAATAATCCGTTTATCAGAATCCAATCAAGAAAAATATTAAGTAAATTAGCAATGAGAATAAATACATTAATAATCCATATCTTTTTTATGCCGTTGAGAAAAAACGTACAAATAAAAAACATTATTGAAAAAGGAATCGCGCCACTAAGAATGCGAACAACCTTTGCTACGGCAAAAGTTTGTTCCGGTGTGTAATTGAAAAAAGAAATCAATTGTGGTGCGAATAACAAACAAGGAAGCGTAATAAGACTTAACCATAATCCATTAGCAAGAGCGCTACGTAATGATTGTCCGACAGCGATAAAATCTTGTTTGCCAAAAGCTTGTGCTGTGGTGAATAATGTTCCCTGCAACAGGCCGTTTAGTATAAGTAAGATAATCGTGACCGGAGTGTCTCCGATATTTTGTAGAGCGACGTGTTCGGCATTGCTATGTCCAAGCATAATCGAATCGACTAAACTTAAAGAAAACATGCCAAAGTTGGCGAGTAACAGCGGTAAAAAAAGTTTAAAAATCGGCTTTAAATAGCTAATCATCAGAGAATCCGACGCAAAATGCCGCCCGCTTGTTCAAGAAGTTGAGTTGCTTCTTCTTGAGAACATTTTTTTGCCGCCATGACACATGCCGTTTTTACTTTTCCGCAAATTTCAATACATTTTTTTGCTTCTTCGTATGAAACATTGGCAATTTCAGAAACAAAACGACAACCGCGATCAACTAATTTTTCGTTCATCATACGAACATCTATCATATAGTTTTGGAAAGTTTTGCCGATGCGTATCATTGCTCCGGTTGATAGCATGTTTAATATCATTTTTTGAGCAGTACCAGATTTCATGCGGGAAGAGCCGGTTACAGCTTCTTCTCCAACAACAGGATTGATGAAAATGTCAGAAAAAACTTTGAGTTTTGCTTCGGGATTAGAGCTAATGCCAATGGTTTTGCAACCGCGTTTTTGGGCTTCTTCCAAAACGGTTAAAACATAGCGCGGACCACCACCTGCAGATATGCCAACGATAACATCATTGGGAGTAGGGTTAAAAGCATTGAGATCTTCAAGGCCGAATTCAGCCTTATCTTCAGAATTTTCAATGGAGAATCGCAATGCTCGATCTCCTCCTGCAATGAAGCCGCAAACCATACCGTGTTCAACGCCGAAAGTCGGCCAACATTCTGACGCGTCTAAAACGCCAAGACGGCCTGATGTTCCTGCGCCAAAATAAGCAAGGCGGCCACCTTTGAGGAAAGATTGGGCTATTAATTCAATGGCATCTCCGATTTGCGGTAATGTTTTTTCAACGGCGAGAGCTACTTTTTTGTCTTCATTATTAATGGTTTGGGCAATTTGATGAGCATCCATAATGTCAATGTTGATTGTGTCAGGATTTCTTCTTTCAGTAAGGGCTACTTGTGACATTGTGATTATTCTCCTTATTATCTGTGAGCGATTGATTATGGGCATGATAATTAAAATTAATTAAGAATTGTATAAAAAATGTATTGACAAAGCGGTCAAAATGCTATTATTTGCAGAGTAGCGTTATGCTGAATAGAAAAAGAAATCCTCGGACCTTATTTTTGATAATGGAGGGGTGGCAGAGCGGTCAAATGCAACGGACTGTAAATCCGTCGACTTTAGTCTACGATGGTTCGAATCCATCCCCCTCCACCACTATTTAATAAGGTTTAACTCTTGGATAATGGGTTAGTTAAGCGGGTGTAGCTCAATGGTAGAGCAGAAGCCTTCCAAGCTTATGACGGGGGTTCGATTCCCCTCACCCGCTCCATATTCTCCCTGATTTTTCCAAGAACAGTCTTAACTATAAAACATTTAGGATATTTTGACATGGCAAAAGAGAAGTTTGAGCGTAATAAGCCGCACTGCAATATCGGTACGATAGGTCACGTAGACCATGGTAAGACGACATTGACAGCGGCAATTACAAAAGTATTGGCAGAGAAGGGCGGAGCAAGCTTTACGGCATATGATCAGATTGATAAAGCCCCAGAAGAGAAGGCACGCGGAATTACCATTTCAACATCTCACGTAGAATATGAGACAGATAATCGTCACTACGCTCACGTAGATTGCCCGGGCCACGCGGACTATGTAAAGAACATGATTACCGGTGCAGCCCAGATGGATGGTGGTATTTTGGTAGTTAGTGCAGCCGATGGTCCGATGCCGCAAACTCGCGAACACATTCTTTTGGCACGTCAAGTAGGCGTTCCTGCTTTGGTAGTATTCATGAACAAATGCGACCAAGTAGATGATCCGGAATTGTTGGAATTGGTAGAGATGGAAATTCGTGATCTCTTGAGTTCCTATGACTTCCCCGGTGATGAAATTCCGATTGTAAAGGGATCAGCATTGGTAGCATTGGAAGATGGCGATCCGAAACTCGGTAAGGAAGCAATTTTGTCTTTGATGGAAGCAGTAGACAGCTACATTCCGCAACCTGAGCGTCCGAAAGATCAACCATTCTTGATGCCGATTGAAGACGTATTCTCAATTTCCGGTCGTGGTACAGTGGTAACCGGTCGTGTAGAAAGAGGTGTTCTGAAAGTAGGTGACGAAATAGAGATTGTTGGTATTAGACCGACCCAGAAGACAACATGTACCGGTATTGAAATGTTCCGTAAATTGCTTGATAGCGGTGAAGCCGGAGATAACATTGGTGTATTGCTCCGCGGTACTAAGAGAGAAGAAGTTGAGCGTGGTCAAGTTTTGGCAGCACCCGGAACTATTACTCCGCATACAGACTTCACATGTGAGTGCTATATTTTGACGAAGGAAGAAGGTGGTCGTCATACCCCGTTCTTCAGCAACTATCGTCCGCAGTTCTATTTCCGTACCACAGACGTAACCGGAGCTATTGAGCTTCCGGAAGGTACAGAGATGGTAATGCCCGGAGATAACATTAGCATGACAGCTAAATTGATCCACCCGATTGCGATGAACGAAGGTTTGCGTTTCGCTATTCGTGAAGGTGGTCACACTGTTGGTGCTGGTGTGGTTGCTAAAATTTTGAAGTAATCAGAAGTTCTGTTTTTGAACTTTTAGTATAAAGGCGAAGTGGTTAAAATTCATGTACTTGTTTGTACAAAGGAATTTTGGCCACTTTGTTTTTTGTTTTTAAATACGGATATTTTTAAGAATGCTGATTTTTTACTTGATTTTCTAAGTTATTGTTTTAGAACTAAGTAGTACTAAAATTTTGCACGGAGAACGTTATGTTTAAAAATCTGATTACAGAATTTAAGAAATTTGCAATGCGCGGTAATGTTATTGACATGGCTGTCGGTATTATCATTGGTGCCGCGTTCGGTAAAATTGTGGATTCTTTGGTTAAAGATGTTATTATGCCGCCGATTGGACTGTTGCTTGGCAAGGTTGATTTTACAAACTTGTTTGTTGTATTAAAATCCGGAGCGACTCCTGCTCCTTATCATTCTTTGAGTGCGGCTCAGGCTGCCGGAGCAGTTACTTTGAACTTTGGTCTGTTTATTAATGCGTTAATCAGTTTCTTGATTGTTGCTTTTGCTGTATTTATTTTGATTAAGGCAATTAATGAATTGCAGGCTAAAATGGATCGTAAAGAAGCCGCCAAAGAAGCAAAAACACCAACAACTAAAGCTTGTCCTTTCTGTTGTAGTGAGATTGCAATTAATGCTACTCGTTGTCCACACTGTACATCTGAGTTGCCGTGTGAGAAACCGAAAAAGAAAAAATAATTCTTTTTAGCTAAAAGAGCTTTCCTTGCGGGAAAGCTCTTTCATTTTGTGTGAAATTAAACATATTTATTGATTCCAACCTTTAGCTGCACGTGACCACAATAAGGGGTTGTTATTGCCAGGATGTACAAGAAGTCCGCCAATGGTAGGTTTTTTGCAACCGGTAGTTTCGGGATATGAAAAAGGTTCTTTGGTAAGAAGGCATTTGGCCATATCGGCAAAAATACGTGCTTCCATGAATTTGCCGTTATAGCCGTATTGGTCTGACCATTCAATTTGTGCTTTGGAATTTTTTATTTTTGCAAAAATTTCTTTATGCTCAGGCAAAACTTCGGTTTCTCCGCGAAGCAAAGATTTGAAGTCTTCCATTATGATGGGATTATTCCAACCTCCACCAAAAACCAAAAAATAATCTGGTGTGCCTACGGGGGAGAAATGAAGTGTGTAGGCAAAGATGTATGCACTGAAAAATTCTGTAGTACGAACGCGATTTTCAAATGGTATATTTTTATCGGTTAACTCGGGAATGATTTTATACCATGCCGGATCAGAAGATTTAGGTGGAGTTTTTAGCAGAAAATTCTCATTATTTTGAGTTTGTACAGCATGATTAAACAACTTTTGAAGCAATTGATAATTGACTTTGCCCTGTTTGCCGTATTTACCATCATAATCACAGGGTTCGTTTTTTTCATTACGGGTTAGATAATCAACAAAATGGTTGAACGGTCCGGTGTCCCATCCCATAACTTTGTCTGAGTAAATTATTGCGATATTTCCGGTGTTGCCGCCATTGCAAAAAGCCAGAGGAAATATTCCTTTAGCTTTAAGGTCGCGTGCAATGTGTTGATTGTGAACCGGAGCAAGAGGAGCCGCTTCGCCCCCATTTATTAAATCATCAGAGCGAAAGTCAAAAGCAACAGGAATACCGGTCAGATCAGATAACATTTGTCCTGAGCCTATTTGTAATGTATTAGGCTGCTGACCTTTTGGGGCAATGGATGGAGGCAAGTGATAGCAAGTTTGTCCATGAAAGCCTATCGCATCAATTGAAGATGCCGGAATATTGTTTTGTTCAAGCATTTCATGAATGGTTTCAGCGACTAATTTGATATAAGCATCATGCAAAGCGATAAAGTTTTTTTTGTTTTGGTTGTAAATGGCTTGAATGTCACCCTGATTATTTGCCAGTTGTTGTTTGAGCAGGCGGAATTGTTGTGATATTTGTAAAGGGATTGTTTTGCAGTGATTGGCAATATCTCGTATTTGTTCTTGTTCAAAACAAGTAAGAACGACATCGACGGCATCCAGCGAGTTTCCGGTCATAACACCTATACAAGCGTAATTTTTTTGCATGATAAGCTCCTTTGGTTTTTAGTAAAGGTAAGTGTAATTTATTTTGGAATAAATAGCTACAAAAAAAGCCCTACGGGTGACCGTAGAGCTGTGATAGGGTGCTGTTTTATAAAACAGTTGCAAATAACACTTTTCGGTTAGCATTGTATCTGCTCAATTTGCAAGTGATTCTCATTCCTGTATGAGCATGCTTGATTCGTTTGACCATGCAGAATACGTTTTCGGCTAAACGGATAAGCATTCCTGATCCTTCTATTTTTTCAACGGTACCTTGGAGTGTACTGCCAACAGGGTTGTTTTCAAGGAATGTATCAATCGGAAGAATTTCGGGACGAACCTCTAAAATTTTTTCTTCTTTACGATTATCCTTTGATATGCGCAGAATGCGAACATTGAGAACGTCACCAATGTTGAAAATTTGGTAAGGATTGATATGCTCACCATGGATATAAAACCAAGCGCTGTGTTTTTTACCGAAAATGTTTACTACACTAAAACGTATGCGATCATGCTTAATGCAACACACGGTGGCTTCAACAGTTGAATTAATTCGGAAGCCACATCGGAAATAATCAGATGTTTTCATAAGGGGGATATGTTTAGGTTTGTAATTATTTTTGTGAAAAGTTCTGGATTTCCGAAAGGCAAAGAAATAAATCCAGAATAATACATAGTTATGTATGGAGTATATATTACATTATTTATTTTGGCAATAGTTTTGGACAAAAAATATATTGATGGTTTGTGAGTCTAATCAAGGAGTTGAGGTGATAGAAAATGAGAAAAAATACTTGCAAATTGAATCGATTGTGATATATAGAGGCTCACGTTGACAGAAAATGTTTTTGGTGACGTAAGTTTTGTGTTTAATAATTTCGTGGGAGGCGAGCCATCGTCTGAAAACCACGAAACCTAATAAAAGGGTATGAAAATGGCTAAGTCTAAAAAGAAAATTTTAGGATTAATCAAGCTTCAGATCCCCGCCGGAAAGGCTAACCCTTCTCCGCCGGTTGGTCCTGCTCTGGGCCAAAAGGGCTTGAACATTATGGAATTCTGCAAGGCTTTCAACGCAGCCACCCAGAAAATGGAACCGGGCGTTCCCGTTCCGGTCGT
>JAFTLF010000109.1 GCA_017452885.1 Alphaproteobacteria bacterium | reverse complement strand
CACATGGCTGAACATTTACACCAATATAAGTTTTGGTGATTTTGCTCAATATTTCTATTGCCTCAGGCTTATTTTCATCTATAGCAATAATTGCGTTTTGAATCCTCAAGGCTTTGCTGATTATTTTGGCTCCTATAACTATTTGCTCAGCTTTTTCAACCATCAAGCGATCATCTGCGGTCAAAAAAGGTTCACACTCAATACCATTGATAATCAGACAATCTACTTTTTTTCCTTCGGGAATACTTGTTTTTATCGGTGTCGGGTATCCCGCTCCGCCCATACCAACAATGCCGGCTTCGCGAATTTTTTTGATAATTTCTTCAGCGGTATAGGGAATTTCATGTACGATGTCCGAGCTACAATCAATATCTGATTCAAATTCATCACCTTCAACACGAATGGTTATCATGTCTTCTAAATAGCCAATGCCACCTTCAACAGCTTCAACTTTTATAACTTCTCCGGAAACAGAGGAATGTACATCGGAAGATACAATTCCGTCAGAATCGGCTAATAACGTACCAACTTTTACTTTATCTCCTTTTTGGACAAGAATTTTTGCCGGTGCGCCAATATGTTGTTTGACGGGAATATAAACAATCTCAGGAAGTCCAGCATCCTGAATTGGTGATGCGGTGGTTATTTTGTGTTTATCGGGATGAATTCCACCTATAGAGAAAGTTTTTAATTTACACATTTTTGTTCTCCGGAGTTAGGATAATGGCTCCGGTCGGACAAGCCTTGGCAAGTTCTTCGCCGTGTGCCGCCACATCGACAGAGGCCGGAATATATGACAAATTATTTTCAATACTGATTTCCGGACAAATTTTAGCGCATTTACCGCAAGCAATACAAGCAGCTTTACAATTTTTGCGAGCTTGAGCGCCTTTTTGAGTGTTTTTACAAGCAACATATACTCGTTGTCCGTTTTTGCCTTTGGGACGAATTTCGAATAATTGACGCGGGCATATTTTAACACAAACACCACAAGACGTGCATTTATCTTCATCAACAACCGGTATACCTGTGATTTCGTCAATGTGCAGAGCATCAAAAGGACACGCTTTAACACAATCACCAAGTCGCAAACAGCCATTAGGGCATCCGGAAAGTCCGCAAGATATACGATCTGCAATCCTACAACCGGAAACACCATCATAAGCAACTTTGGCAGGAGCATTTTCACAAGTTCCGTTACAACGCAAAACCGAAACGGTTGGTTCTCGCTCAACAACAGAGTATCCTAAAACTGCAGCAATTTTATTCATTACAGGTTGACCACCAACCGGACAAAGAAGCCTTGCAAATTCCTCCTCTGAAGAATTAAGACAAGCATTGGCAAAGTCATGACAACCTGCTCTGCCGCAACCGCCACAATTTGCCTGTGGTAAAATATTGTCTATTTCTAAAATTCGGGCATCTTCGGAAACTGCAAACTTCTTGGCCGCAAAAAATAATATAACTGCAGACACCAGCGCAATACCGCCCAAAACCACCATACTAATAAAAATAATGTCGTTCATTAACAAGCCTTCGGAAAGTTATTTTTTTGAAATTGTAAACATAAACTGCTGACGCAATTGTTTCTGCGTTAAGAATAGCCAGAAATAATAAGGAATCAAGACAATTATACTAAATATTCCCGATATTTCTTCTGAATATTTCAACATAATGAAAGAAATTAAGGTAGCAAGGACTAAAAATAATGGTAAAACATAGCTGTATAAAACAGCTTTTAGTCCGTTTTGAGCAGTAATTCCAACACTTACCTCTTCATTTAGAGAATAAATTGTACTGTCGTTCACATGTATTTCTATTGTCTTGGGAAGACAATCAGCAAGACCACAGCTGTTTTTTGCAGCACAAGTTTGACAGGCTGCTCGACTAATGATTTCCACTTTTATACGATTGCCGTCTATATTGACAATGCGTCCGTCGTGGCTGATATGTTCCATTTTATTCTCCCATTTGTTGGCGAGCCGACGCTGAATAAGCTTTTGTAAAGCCACCTTCTTCTGTATGAATAAAGAATATTGCTGCTATTTTGTGTTTGTCAGCAAAAGCAAGTGCTTTATCATATCCCATAGACATCATGGCTGTGGCATAAGCATCCGCTTCAATACAATGCTTTGTAAAAACTGTGACTGATGCCAATTTATCATACACCGGCAATCCCGTTTGGGGTGATATGGTGTGTGAATAACGTTTTCCGTTTTCGTCGGTACGATAATTTCGATAATCTCCTGATGTGGCTACGGATCTGTTTGTCATGTCCAAAACCATTGCATTGGCACCTTTTTCCGCAGGCTCACTAATACCAACCGTCCACATCGTTCCCTTGTCATCACGAAATCCGGAAACTCTTATTTCGCCGCCAATTTCTACCACATAATTACGATACCCTGAGTATTCTAACAGTTCGGCAATTTTATCTACGCCGTAACCCTTGGCTATGGCCGAAAGATTCAATGATATACGCTCATCATCTTTACGAATGGTTTTGTAGCTTTTATCAAAGCGAAGTTTGTTAAAGCCTGTGTATTGTAGTATTTTTTTTATCTGTTTGCGTGTGGGAATCTTGGCTTGCTTATCCGGACCAAATCCCCAAGCATCAATCAACGGGCTGATTGTAGGATCAAATGCACCCTCACTTTGGCGATAAACAGTTTGAGCTTGACGAAGCAAATAACTCATATTCTCTGATAAATTAATCCTGCGGTTACGAGGAGCTTTGTTAATTTGAGAAACTTCCGAATCTGTTTCAAAAACTGACATTTGAGCATTAATTAAAGCCAGTTCGGCTTTTATTTTGTCGTGTAATGAAGCATCTTTTTGAGATGTGCGCACTTTTATATGATAGACGGTTCCGAAAATGTTACCTTTGAAAGTTTGGTAATGCGGTTGTCCTTGACGAATACATAAACCGATAACGACAATCACGGCAATTATTGAAAAATATCTTAGAAGATGCATATTATACCTAATTTTTTGTATAATTAAAAAGTTGTTTTTTACATTCATCGAAAATTGTTTTACTATAATTTTCAGTTCTTGCAACCAGAAAAAAGGATTATAATATGCAAAAGCACCTGAAATCAATCGTAAATAATTTAATTACTAAATACAAATCATCAAAAATTTGTCTTCAGAGCCAATGTATCAGACAAAAATGGCAATCATATATCAATATGTGGGGAAAGAAAGCCTCCAAACATAATATTTCTGCCAATCTTGTAAGCTTGATAGGATTTGCTATCGGTATGCTATCTATTAATTTTTTGGCAATGAATATGTATTTCTGGGCTTTGGTATGTATTTTGCTCAATCGCTTTTTTGATGCGCTTGACGGAGCAATTGCCAAAAACAATAAACCTTCTGATTTTGGTGTTTTTTTGGATGCTGCTCTTGACTATATCTTTTATGCCGGTGTTATTTTTGGTTTTGCATTGGCTAATCCATGGGAAAATGCCGTGGCTGCAAGCTTTCTATTGTTTGGCTTTACGGCATCGGCCTGTGCCATGTTGGCTTATGCGGTAATAGCATATAAAAATTGTCGCAAAGCTGAGCCGAATTTAGAACAATCACCTTTTTATCTTGGTGGTATGGCACAAGGTTTTGAAACTTTGGTAGCGTTGGTTATTCTTTGTATTGTTCCGACGTGGTTCTTGCCAATAGCCATTATTCTCGGCTGTTGGTGCCTTGTCAAAGCATTGATGATTATTTCTGCTGCTTATTTTAACTTTGTTATTGCCTCGAAAGAGAATTAATTGATGAAATTTATCAAAGCTTTGGTTATCGGATGTATGGTTTTGGCAGCTCCTTTTAAGGTACAAGCCTTAGAATTAAGCCAACAAACTGATAATGTTGATGTAAAACTTATTTCATCATTCGAAGAAATAAATCCTAACCAAAATATTGAATTTATTATCCGTTTTGAGATGAAAAACGGTTGGCATATTTTTGCGCAAAACCCAGGCGAAATCGGAATGCCGACACAAGTTGAATGGGAGCTTCCGCACGGATATGAAATTTTGGAAACGAGTTGGAGTAAAGATAAGCCTTTTGATAACGACGGTATTGTACAATATGGTTATGGAGATGTTGCCTATTATAAAACAACCATTCGTCCACATCCTGAAACAACTGATACTGCT
>JAFTLF010000108.1 GCA_017452885.1 Alphaproteobacteria bacterium | reverse complement strand
GGTTGATGATTTAAACAAAATCATCAAAAAACATAATATTGACATCATTTATCATGCTAATTCCTTTGTCATTGATGCATTATATAATAAAAAAAATGAAATTAACTTGCCTATTTTACTACCTTCTGATAAAGTAATTGAAATTACTCGCTCCAAAAAAAATACACTTAATTTGCTTAAAGACTCTTTGCCTTTACCGCATGTATATAAAAAACTTGAAGAGGTTAATCAATTTCCTGTTTTTATAAAACCAGATAACGGATATGGTGCTCAAGGAGCCCAAAAAATTGATACTCCACAAGAACTTGCTCTTGTCGACTTTAATAAATTTGTAGTACAAGAACTTCTTCCCGGACGAGAATATACCATTGATTGCATATCAGACAATGAAGGAAAGCTTTTATTTTCTGCAGGAAGAGAACGTTCTCGTATACGTATGGCAACATCCATGCACGCAGAAACAGTCGGCATTGAGCTTGATAATTTTTTTACTGAATGCGCAAAAAAAATACTTCAAAAAATTAAAATATCAGGAGCATGGTTTTTCCAAATGAAAGAAGATGCTTTCGGCAATCTTAAATTGTTAGAAATAGATGTTCGCATTGCTGGAACCATGTGCTACAATCGCTGTCGTGGAATTAATTTTCCTCTGCTTTCTCTTTATCTTTTTTTTAATTTACCGATTAACATTATTTTCAACAAAACGCCTATTAAATTAGATCGTTCATTGCGCAATCGTTACCTTTTTGAATATGAGTATGATAAAGTTTATGTCGATCTTGATGATACAATTATTTTTCACGATCAAATAAATACGGATTTGATAAAATTTCTTTACCAATGCCTTAATCAAAACAAAAAAATAATACTCCTATCCAAACATCTTGGAAATGATAAAGAAAAATATCTCAAACAATGGCGAATATTTGAAATTTTTGACAAGATTATCTGGCTAAATGAAGAAGATATAAAATCAGACTACATCGAAAAATCTAAATCCATTTATATTGATGACAGCTTTTCTCAACGCAAAGACGTAGCCGATAAACTTGGCATTCCTACTTTTGATGCTTCTATGATTGAATGTTTACTGGATGAGAGGATATAATGTTCAAAAACTACACATGGATTAAAAAAGGACTGATATACAAACCTGAAAACGAACAAGAATGGTGGGCAACCAATGCTATGGCACCAACGCCAATACTTTATGATGAAAATACAATCAGAGTTTATGTTGGGGCTTGGGACAAAAATGGCATCTCTAGAATATCTTACATTGATGTAGACAGCAACAACCCTTCTGTTGTAAAGAAAGTCGCCAATAAATTTGTTCTCGATCTTGGCAACGATGGTTGTTTTGATGACAACGGTGTTTTTCCGGCACACGCTTACAAGCATCCTGACGGCAGAGTATTTCTTTATTATACCGGCTTTCAAAAACTTCACAAAATTGCTTTTTCCAATTTTTCTGGTCTTGCCATAAGTTACGACAACGGCAACACTTTTGAGAGAGTGAGCCAAGCACCAATTATGGATCGAGCTGATGAAGGATTATTTACCAGAGCTGGAACATCTACAATATACGAAGATGGTATTTTCAAATGTTGTTATTCAGTTGGTTCCGGGTGGTATAACATTGCCGGCAAAGATCGCCCCATTTACGAAGTAAATTATATAGAATCAGAAAATGGAATTGATTTTGCTAAAAAAGGACAAACTGCAGTAAAAGTTGACCTAAGTCGTGAACATGGACTGGGAAGACCGCAAATTGTTAAATTATTCAATCAAACTATGGTTTTTTACACTAGAAGAACTCTTGACTTCAAATACTTCATTGGCTGTTCAATCAAAAAAGATAATATCTGGATTCGTTGTGATGAATGGCTTGAAACAATTAAGCACGGTTCCATTAATGAATTTGATGAACATATGATCTACTTTCCGGCAGTTATTGATACCGGTCATAAAATCTTTTTATTTTATGTAGGTAACGGATACGGAAAAGAAGGATTTGGTTATGCGGAGCTAACAAAGAAAAATGACTAAATCAATCGTTTTTCTAATGGTAACAAGTGGTATCGGCGGAGAAGTAATAACCTATTCAAGAATGGCAAAATGGCTTTCCGATAATACGGATTATGATATTTATTGGGCCGACATTCCTGAAGGTGCTTCATTTTCTTATATAAAAAAACGCAATCATAACAATATAAAACAGATTTATTTGAATGTTATCAAAAACGAAAAAGGAATTCTTACAGAAATTACAGATACTGTTTTTCCTGACAATTGTACTGTCTTCACCAATGGATTCTTTTTACTGTCAAACTCTGTCCTCAAACATATTAAAGGACAAAACATTCGTTTTTTATTCTATTTTGTAGAACCACATACATATTTAGACCAGTTACAAAATAAATCTTTACTAAGTAAAATAATAAAAAAAATTACATTAAGAAAAAAACTAAAAATAGCAAATGCTAATAATGCCTTAATTTATCAAGATTATCCAAACTTTCGCAATATCACCAATTATTGCTCTAAACTAGATAAACGCTATCTTCCCATCCCAATATATCACAAACAAGCAAGGCAAACATGGAAGCTTAGTCCTGATAACATTCATTTTTGTTATATTGGGCGCAACTGTAAAACTAAAAATAAAACCTTATACTTTTTTGCACAACAACTGGAAAATTATACTAAAAAATATAACAACTTATCTGTCTCGCTAAACATTGTATCAAATATAGAAAAAACAGATAAAATTTATATTAAATTAAAACAACATTTTCCCAATCTCAAAATTATTCTCCAAAATACGTTGTATGAAAAGAATCTGGAAAAATTTTTAGCAGAAAATATTGATATAGTTCTTGGCATGGGTGTTTCTTGTCTGGAAGCAACAAAAATTGGATTGCCGGCCATATCTGCTCCAGCATCTCTTCACAAAATTCCCCTCAAAACAAAAGTTGGAACTATTTGTGATTTTAAAGATTTTGCTCTTGGTGGTTATCTAAATGAAGATAACGGATTGCATAATGGTCGTTTATTTTCCAACTTACTGGATGATATTCGCCAAAACTACAATAAATATGCCATGACAAATTATACATTTACCCAAAAACATTTCGACATAAATACCATTATGCACGATTTTTTGAAATATATAGATAAAACATCTTTTGAACATAAAGACCTAGGAAATTAAACAATGGAAATTATAGAAATTAGCCGCAAAGAATATGACAATCTGGTTAAACAACCTTTTTCTGCTTTTGATACTAGCTCATTTTGCGAACTTAACAAGGACAAAGTTGATAATTTAAAATATCTTTTGTTCAATGATGGAAAAAATCGTTTTTATCTAATTGCAGGCATAAAAAATGGCATTGTAAAATTTCCGTTTTCAGCTTCTTTCGCTATGCTCGCCAATGTAAGTTTACACAATAAAATAACGTGTTATCATGAAGCCATCAAAGCTCTTAACATCTGGGCAACTGAAAATAAATATAAAAAGATTGTATTTTCTTTACCGCCACATTTTTATAATCCCACTGCCATAACCATGTTATACAACGCATTATTTGTAAATGGCTTCAAAATTGAAGATATTGAAGTCAACTATGAATATTATTTAAAAAACTTTTCTGATAACTACGAAATGGATATAGATCCAAAAGCCAGACAAAAACTACGTGCTTCATTAAAAAACAATCTTACTTTCGAAAAAACTGATGATGTTGCCACCGTCTATGAAGTAATTCGCCAAAATCGCGAATATCGAGGTTTTCCTCTATGGATGAGTCTTAACGATGTCAAAGCAACTCAACCTTTAATCAACATGGATTTATTTTTAGCCCGTAATTATGAAGGAAAAGCCATTGCATCCGCTTTAGTATACCATTTAACCGATAAGATATTGCGCGTTATATATTGGGGAAACACAGCAGAAAGTGAAGAACTTCGCCCGATGAATTTCTTATCTTACCAGGTTTTCAAATATTATAGTGATAAGGAATACGAAATTATTGATATTGGTCATTCGACTGATGACAGTATACCCAATTTTGGTTTATGTGATTTTAAACAAGCAATCGGCTGTGACTGTTCACCTAAATTTGTTATGATAAAAGAATTTTGATAGAAAGGCATAATACAATGATTAAATTTTTAGACTTACACAAAATTAACGAACGTTATCGTGACAAATTAGATTCTCGTATTAAAGAGATTCTTGATTCCGGTTGGTATCTACAAGGGAAACAAAACGAAGAGTTTTCTAAACATTTTGCCGAATTTTGCGGAACTAAATATGCCTTAGGTGTTGCCAATGGTCTGGACGCACTCAATCTGATTATCAAGGCTTATGGTTTTGGTCCCGGTGATGAAATAATTGTTCCAGCCAACACTTATATTGCCACTATTCTCGCGATTTCCGAAAACGGCTGCACACCCGTTTTAATAGAACCGGATATAAACACTTATAACATCAATCCCCGATTGATTGAGGAGAAAATAACTCCTCGCACCAAAGCAATCATGGTTGTTCATCTATATGGACAGGCTGTACAAATGCAAGAAATCTGGAATTTAGCAAAAAAATATAATCTCAAAGTAATTGAAGATGCCGCCCAAGCCCATGGTGCTGAATATCAAGGACACCGTACCGGAAATCTTGGTGATGCCGCCGGATTTTCATTTTACCCCGGCAAAAATCTCGGAGCCATGGGTGATGCCGGTGCCGTAACCACCAATGATGAAGCTTTATATAATAAAATTAAAGCTATTGCCAATTATGGCTCCGACCGCAAGTATCATCATATTTATAAAGGAACCAACTCACGTCTTGATGAGCTTCAAGCCGGTATTTTAGACGTAAAATTACAGTATCTTGAAGATGATAACAACAAGCGTCAAGAAATTGCTAAATATTATCGTGAACATATAAAAAATCCGCTCATAACATTACCGCAAACAAATGATGAAAAATCTCACGTATGGCATGTTTTTGTCATCCGCGTCAAAGAACGTGAGCGCTTTCAACAATATCTGACAGATAATGGTATCCAAACCGTTATCCATTATCCGACTGCTCCTCACAAACAGGAGGCATATAAAGAATATTCTGCGTTGTCATTACCTATTACTGAACAAATCCACCGCGAGGTCATTTCCCTGCCAATAAGCCCAGTTATGACAAGCGAAGAAGTAGAAACTGTTGTAAGGATTGTCAATGAATTTATTTAATTGGATTTTTAATCAAAACACTCGTTACTATGGGCACATAATATCCTTAGGATATAATTGTGAGGTTTCCTTTCAATTTTTTCTGCATCATCACTTTGTTGAAAGTAGCTTATTAGCTTGGGCTAATACCATAAATATAGACAATGTAATATCTGCTCTTGAAAATCCAGATATTTTATGCACCGGAAAAGTTGAGAACTGCAATCCGATGTGGAAATGCTTCAACACGGGTATTTGTTTTCATGGAAAGGCTCCGGCAAAAATATGGAACAACAATCCTTCCCAAGAAGTTATCAAAGCAGACAAAGACGAATTACTGTCCAGAATTGAGTACCTAAAGCAAAAATTCATTCAAACCGGTTGTGACGGCAAAAAAAACTTATATATTTTCAAATATTCATCAACCACAGACACCTCTGAAAACATTATTAGCAAAATAAATCGCTTATATGAGGTCTTAAGTCGAAGTGTTAATAATCAATTTGATTTATTAATTGTCACTGAACAAGGCTTTTGTCCTCAATTAGAAAACCTTAACAACAATTCGCAAATTTTTATTCGTAGAGTGAATTTCTTTACTCCGGAAGAAGCCGTCACAAGTAAGAAAAATGATCGACGACACTGGAAACGTATTTGGCAAGAATTTCGCCCAAACTTTAAGCTGTCTAAAACCAAAAAATTTAAATTTGAGGACTTATAATATGCCATCATCTCAAAAATATGATCTTATTTTTGGCCTTGGTGCCGCTTGTTCTTGCACTCAAATGTTGCGCAAAAAAGGTTTGCAATTTTCATCTTATCCGTTTGACTGGTTGTTTGGCAGCAGCTTTAACAAAAGAATAGATATGCTTACCTCCGATTTTGTCGACTTTATTCGACAAGAAGATTTAGAATACACCGGAGCAAACAACGGACAAAGCAAACATCTTTGTGATATTTATTACAATAAAGCTAATGACATCACGTTTAATCACGATTTTCCGGCCAACATACCTCTAAACCAATCATTCTCACAGGTTAGAGAAAAATATATGCGTCGCAGTCGCCGATTAATCTCGCAAATCAGTTCTTCACGACGCATTTTAGCTGTTTGGCTAGAAACGCCGAATTGCTCGGATAAGTTGACAGATGCCTCTGTTTTGCTAACCGGTTGGCAAAAACTTCGCTCCCGTTTTCCCAATACAGAAATTGATTTGCTATATATCAGCAATAGTCAAACAACCTCAGAAGAAAAACCTTATCCGCATATTTGTATCATTCGCACTGATTATACCCGTTATGGAGCAGAACCACACGTCGTTAATACACGACCATTAGTAAAAATTTTATCTGCATACAAGCTAAACTGCCCATTATTCAATCCATCGCTTCAATTGCCGTTTTTTGATAAACTTCTGCTCAGTTTATTTCCGTTTCGCAAACTGCGCCGCAAATTAATAGGAAAATACGATGAACAATAAACCTTTGATTAGCGTCATTACCCCCGCCTATAATCACGAAAAATATATTGAGGAAACAATAAATTCCATCATCAACCAAACTTATCAAAATTTGGAATATATCATTATAGACGATGGCTCAACCGACAATACATGGCAAATTATTCAAAGGCTCAAACCATTATGCGAAAAGCGTTTTGCTCATTTTGTATGCCTAACTCAAAAAAATTCAGGAACAACACTCACCTTAAATCGTCTTATAGATAAAACTCAAGGAGAATATCTTTATTGTATAAGTTCAGATGATGTAGCAAAACCTCAAGCTATTGAAAAATTGTATCAACACATATCTGC
>JAFTLF010000107.1 GCA_017452885.1 Alphaproteobacteria bacterium | reverse complement strand
TTTTTTACCATTATGGTATCAATGTGCTTTTTCATTTGTAAATTTTGAATCAAATTATGACGCCGATCACCTCTAATCCTATAATCAGAAAGTTCATTAAGATTGATTAACTTTCCGCTTTTAGGATTACGATAAAACCATACTTCATTATTTTCCTCAATATTTTCGGCAAATACATCTCGTGACAAAGTATCTCCATCTATGACAATATATTTCTCATGATAAAGAGGAGGTTCAAAATTTTCAGCATAAAAATAAATTCCGCCTAATGAAGTTCCTGTCATAAGTACAGAGGTTAACGATATTCCTAGCCAAACTCGCGTATGTTTTTTCATATATCCTCCCTTTATTCACAAGAGAAACGTACTATGTTTTTTAACAAAAATCCATAGCAAGCTAAAAAATTTATTTTCTATACTTCCAAAAGAATATATTAAGGCAACTACCTAATCAAATCTTTTACACTGTCAACAACTTCTTCAACGGTAATGCCAAAATATTTGAACAGTTCACCGGCGGGACCGGAAGCTCCAAAACCGTCCATACCTATAATATCACCATCAAGACCGACATATTTTTCCCAACCGAATTTAGATGCTGCCTCAACAGCAATACGCGGTGCTGTTCCAAGAACTTTTTCTTGATAGTATATAGGTTGCGCATCAAACAATTCACAACACGGCATAGAAACAACGGCAACATCTATCCCCTCTTCTGCCAATTTAGCCTTTGCCTCCATAGCCATTGAAACTTCTGAACCGGTAGCAATGATTGTTGCCTGACGCTTATTTTGAGCTTCAGAAAGGACATAACCACCTTTGGATGTCAGATTTTCTTTTGCTGATGAACGTAAAAGAGGTAGATTTTGACGCGTTAAAGCCAAGATGCTGGGTTTATTATCTGTTTCGATAGCAATTTGCCATGCCTCGGCCGTTTCTACAATATCACACGGACGGAAAGTCAAAATATTGGGCATACAACGATACGAAGCTAAGTGTTCAATCGGCTGATGAGTGGGTCCATCTTCTCCAACACCAATAGAATCATGCGTCAAAACATAAATAACACGTATACCCATAAGTGCAGACAAGCGTTGTGCCGGACGCATATAATCCGAAAACACAAAAAATGTGCCGCCAAAAGGAATAATACCTCCGTGAAGTGCCATGCCATTCATAATTGCAGCCATAGCATGTTCACGAATTCCATACATGATATTGTTGCCGTTATAATCTTTGGCTGTTATTGTCTTTGAAGCTTTTGTCAATGTCAGATTAGATGCTGCTAAATCTGCTGAACCGCCGATAATTTGTGGAATATGAGGAACAATTGCCTCCAAACACATTTGCGATGCTTTACGGGTTGCTACTTTTGTTTTCTCGGCAATTGCTGTTTCTTTAAGCTGATTAAGCTCTTTATCCCATCCTTTGGGTAATTTGCCATTTATAACATCATTAAATTCCTTACCTTTAGACTTGGCTCGGGCTTGCCAATCCTTAAAAGCTCCGATGTTGCGTTGTCCGGCATCACGCCATGCTTGGATAATATCATCAGGAATTTCAAACGGAGCAGATGTCCAATTTAGTGCGCGACGCATATTTTCCAACTCTTCGGCACCAAGCGGCGAACCATGACATTTGGAAGTGCCACATTTTGACGGAGCGCCAAAACCGATTGTAGTTTTGCAAGCAATTAAGGTCGGCTTCTTGGATTTTTGAGCTTTGACAATTGCCTTGGCAATTGCTTTTTGACAATGACCGTCTACTTCTATGGTATTCCAACCGCAAGCCTCAAAACGCTTTATCTGGTCAGTAGAATTGGCAGCATCAACCTTACCATCAATAGTAATATTATTATTATCCCAAAAAACGATGAGTTTATTAAGCTTCAAATGTCCGGCAACAGATATGGCTTCCTCTGAAATACCCTCCATAAGACAACCATCTCCGGCAATAACGTATGTATAGTGATTACATACATCATCACCATATTTAGCGGCAATCATGCGTTCAGCAAGAGCCATACCAACGGCAGAAGTAATACCTTGGCCAAGAGGACCCGTAGTCATATCAATACCGGCAAGATGACCATACTCTGGATGTCCGGCCGTTTTGGCACCAAGTTGACGAAAGTTTTTAATATCATTTATGGAAATATCTTTATAGCCCAACAAATATAACAGAGAATACATGAGCATTGAACCATGCCCAGCGGAAAGGACAAAGCGATCACGATCAAACCAATGTGGTTCTGAAGGATTTAATTTGATAAATTGCGAAAATAAAACTGTGGCGACATCAGCCATGCCCAACGGCATTCCGGGATGTCCGGAATTGGACTTTTCGATGGCATCTGCGCTCAAAAAACGTATTGCATTAGCCATATCTTTGTTTTGTTTACCGCATTTACACAAATTCATGTTTATTTCTCCTTATTATATTATAATCCACAACCACAGTCGCTCTTTTTCGGAGAATCCTGTTTGGTTGGCAAAGGCTTCAATGGAATATATTGGACATCTGGCGCTTTTTCGACCTCAATTATTTTTGGGGTCACGGTTTTATTGTATTGATGAATTTCTTCTTCAGTAAGATAACGATATTCTATATCAAAAGTTTTTTGATTATAATCATATTCTGCTGCGGAAACATCCATGCCCAGTAAAATTGCAAAATCATTATATCCCTGTATGGGAATACGCACTTTAACCTCTCCGCCTGAAAACTCTTTTTCGGCGACATCGTGAGGTATATCTACGGAAGCAAAATATTTGCGAAGCCCTAAGAACTCCGGAGGTCCTTGAATCGTTTTAGTGTAGTATGAGAAGTCAATTCTGGTATCTTGTCCTTCTTTCAGACGACGAATCTTGAACAATGGTTTGATAACAGCGTAGCGACGATCAATTGTGTTGGCTGTAACACAATATCCCTCATAACCGACAATTTCTATTTGAACCTCTTCTGAATATGAGGATTGTTGGGTAACATAAGCAGTGTCACGCGGTATTCTGACGTTAGGACACATATAATCTGCCTCTCTATGAGAAGAAGCGCAAGCAGAAAGCAGTAACAGCACGCCAACTAATTTAAATATTGTTCTCATCATGACCTCTACTATAAATTAACTCTGTTTCTTTGTAAACAAGGCAACTAATTCACTGTGATTAGAATAAACAAACTGATCAACCATAGTTACTTCCTTAAGTATATAACCGCCGTCAATCAAACATTTAGCATCATTTACAAAAGTATTAGGATTACAAGAAACCATAATAATTTTTTGTGGTCGGATATTTTCTTCTAATTCTGCTAATTGTTTTACTTGTGCAGCAGCTCCGGCGCGCGGTGGATCTAATAATACAGCAACATAATCTTTTAGCTCCTTTGCGTCTAACGGATATTTAAAAAGGTTTTTGAGATTTATTTCAATATTGGGAATCTGATTAGCATTAACAGATTCTCGAAACCCTCTTAAAAGTTCAACGCTTGAATCAACTGCAGTAATTTTATTTTTGATATTACCTGCCAGAACATAAGAAAAAGTTCCGACACCACAAAATAAATCAGCGATACGCCCCTCCGTATCCCCTAAATATTTTTTGACTAATTCGGTTAACGTATTTTGACCTTCTGCCGAAGGCTGCAAGAAAGTACCGGCTGGAATATATATATCATAATTACCGATTTTAATAAATGGCTTGGCCTTTTCAATAATCGGTTCAGCAACATCAGAATTATGACGACGATGTGACAAACGGATAATATCCGACACCGATTGCACTTGCTCAAAAAGCTCCATACGATGATTAAGCTCTAACGGAGCATCATATTCCAAAACAACGTCTATGCCGTTTTGTGCCTCACACAGCCAAACATCGCCGGAAACAATATGTTGTGAGATTAGCTTTTTACCCTTTTTCACAGTATAGGGTATGGCACATATAGATGCTATAAATCGACGAATATCCGGCAAAACATTATTAAGACGCGCAGTTAATAAGGGACACGAGTCTAAATCTATCACCTTATCACTGTGATTTTCATTAAAACCCAAAGTTAACTTTTTTTTAACATAACGAAAAGTCAAAGCTGCACGACGACGTGTCGAATCGTCAATAAATATGGGGACAGATAAAGAAAAATTTTTTCCCAAAGGAGTCAAAATCTTTTTGAAATTTTCGGTTTTTTGCTGCCGATAAATTTCTTGAGAAAGGCTACGATAAACACAGCCACCACAATTTTCCGCAACTTTACAGTGCATTAATTTTCCCTTGTTTCTGTGTTAGCAGAATCTTTTTCTTCTACAACCACCTGTTCTTCCACAATATTGCCGGTTTCTATTCCGTCAAGCAGTGAAATTTCAGTATTGTTTTCTTTATCAAAAACAGGATGATGATTTTGACTCTCATCCTTACGTTCGACTTGTCCTTGAGAAACAAACTTTTCTAAATCCTTTTGTTCAAACACCTCAACACGGTTGCGACCATTTTGTTTTGCATTATATAAAGCTTCATCTGCTGTTTTTATCAGCATATCGACATTATCGGAAATTTCCGACGAAGAAACACCTATCGAAACAGTAAATTTGACCGGAGTATTATCGTCAGAATATACTGTTTGCATACTAATGCTTTGACGCAAACGATCTGCCACCCCTCGTCCGTCTTCAACCTTTATGCCGGGCAAGAAAATTACAAATTCTTCACCGCCATATCTGGCAACAATATCATTATCTCGAAGAGCGCGCTCTGCTGTTGAAGCCAACTCAATTAAAACTTTATCACCAGTTTTATGTCCGTAGGTATCGTTAACTTTTTTGAAAAAGTCAGCATCGAGCATCAGTACGGAATAAGGACTGTTTTTAGCTTTGAGTGCCAAAATTTGTTTTGAAACCTCATCTTCAAAATAACGACGATTGTATAGTGATGTCAAAGGATCGCGAATCGCTTGATTTTTGAGCAAATTTTCACGATTTTTACGAGAAGTAATATCCTGAAATGCCGAATACAAAACTACATCGTCATTATAATCCATGATATTCGCCGAAGCCAACAACCAAAAGGGTGTATCCGAAGTTGGTATTTTGACGAGGATTTCAAAATCTTGAACTTTTTTTTCTGTTTTCAAACGTTCTGTCAACAAACGTCTATTATCGGAATCGGCAAAAAAGTCTTTGAAATGATAACGATCTAATTCTTTGGAATTGATACCAAAAAGCTTGCAAGCATTATTATTGGCAAGAACTATTTTGTCATCACCAAGACGCGAAATGATAATCGGAAACGGAGAAAGGCCAATCATTTCTTCAATACGATTATTGTATTTTTCAATCTGGATATTAGCTTTTTCTATACGAGCGTATAAAACTCCTGACTTCATCATCATAAAAGCAAAAGACATTAACAAATAAAATAACGCCGGAACATAAGAAAACATTGCTGAATCAGAATTGAAATTAAAGAATTTTAATAAAATAAGAATCGATACAAATGTTGCGGCCACCGCACCAAGTAAAAAGCCTCCGCCATGCTCTTGCCCTGCTTTTCCCCAGAAACCGAGAGCAACACAGGAAAAACCGGCCAACGGAAAAATAAATCGCATGCTATTAATAACATTACCGTCAGGAATAATAAAGATAAACAATATAATTGCAACAGCTCCAAGCGCTCCCAAAGCTCCGGCAAAAATATAACCGACAGTATTATTAACCATTAAGTAAATTGCGGCCATTCCCATAAAAATAGCTGATACCAACAAAAGGATAAGCTCAGCAAATATATAGTTCTTTACTTCTCCTCCCTGAGTGTAAATCTCCGTTGCTGCTGCAACAATCGCTTCAGCACTAAATTCGGCCACAAGACCTATAAATAACATCCACATAGGAGCAAATAATTTATCAGAATCGCCCGAAGCATAAAAACATGAAAACAATAAAAAACCAAGCGTTGCAAGTGTCAGTATAAAAGTGTAATTTTGGTTAAAAAGCTCAATACTTCCCATAACGGCTCCTTTATATCTATCAAAATCTGTCCTAAGATTATCGCAATATTGTTAATATAAACTAAAATTTGCAAAAAATTGATGATTATTTAAACGTTTTGAGTTAGCATGGACTTGTTTATGAGATAATTTACAAGGAAATTGAAATGAGTTACAATGTACCAAACCATTTTAGTCATAAACTGGAATTCCCTTTAAATCGGATGCCGGCAAAAATATCGGATCGAACCAATTGGCAATTTATGTTGCCGGGGTTGGTTTTTGGTGCGCTTCTATTTATTCTCGGGCTGTATGAGATGCTTAGCGGATTTCAATATACAAATGCCAATGTTTCTGAAGTTGTGCCTTTGACAGATCTTTCTCATTATAAACCTTTTGCTGACCCAATATTATTTGATATTGTTTTTATGGTTGTCGGTCTCGGAATGATGATTGCCGCCGTTTTTTCGTATATTCGGTATCGTAAGTTTATTTTTGACGGCAAAAATATGATTATCGGTGATCGACCGGTTATCGGAAAGAAAAGAATCGTTCAAGAAAGTATCAAAAATTATCTTGGTGTACGCTTTAGAATTGAGTTATTTCAAACCGGATTTATTAACGGCAATCGTTATATCATTGAACTATATCACAAAAATCCTGAAAGAATTGTACCTCTATATATATCCACCTCACCCAAGAATGTACGCAAACTATGGAAAGAATATGCTCGTTATTTTGAGCTTCCGGCGCTGGTCAATACTGATGAAGGTTTAACCGCTCGTGACATTAAAAATCTTGATAAATCTGTTAAAGAAATGGCTAAATTGGGATATGTTACCGACGATTATGACTCGTATGCCGAACTTCCGCCTTCCCTCAAATATGTTCGCAAAAAAGATAAGATTGTCATTAAAATAAAAAATATCTGGGATATATACAATATCATGGGTTGGGCTACTATTGCCGTTGTTTTTGCCGCAATGATTATTGCTACTTTTCAAATCATCAGCGGTTTTCATGCCAATTCTTATACATTTTATTTTCTTTACATAACAACGACTATTCTTTTGATTGTTGCTCTTTTATTGATGTTTCGCAAAGAAAAACTGGTATTAAAGAAAAATAAAATAGTTCACACACACAAATACATGACTTATTCAACCAAGCACAATGAAATATTCAAGGAAGACATTGAGGCGATTGATGTTACCCAAAATCCGGCCAGCGGGCGTTATTTTGTTTCGATCATTTCGGAAGACAGAACCATTACTTTTGGCTCAAAATTGCCGATTGAAGACTTGCGTTGGATAAAAAGCTTTTTGATTCATGAGGTTATAAAATAAAAGGATAAATTTTCCTTTACACCGCGCAGGATAACTCATATATAGACAATATAAGATTAAATTAAGGCAAGGAGATGTTTATGAAAAAAGAAAAAAATCCGTTGGCACATGATGCTCTGTTGCAAGAAATTGCAGATGACGTAAAAAATGATGAGCTTAAAAGCCTGTGGGATAAATATGGATTGTTTATTGTTATTTTTGTCGCACTGGCTCTTACTGCCGCTGTTAGTTTTGAAACATTTAAAAACTGGATTAACCATCGCAATCAAGAAACATCTAATGCCTATGCTGTTGCTATATCTTTGCAAAATCAGGGACGTTTGGATGAAAGCCTTAATATTTTGCAAAATATAATTGAGAGAACATCCGGTATTTATCGTGATATTGCTAAATTGCAAATTGCAAATATTTATTTTGAACAAAATAAACCTGAAGAAGCTGCCGCAATATTGGCCGAATTAAATGAAGACGGCAAAAATCAACAGATGAAAGAAATTGCCGCTCTTAAATTAGCAGCTTACAAACTTGACAGCAAAGCACCAACTGATGAAATTAAAGCCCTGCTAACACCATTGATTAATAGTCAGGATGCTAATTATAACATTGCTCGTGAGCTATTAGCCATGTTAGCTATCCGTGATGGCAATATTGATGAAGCCAAGCAACAATATGAAAAAATTGTCGGCTCTCCCAATATATCCGATGGGTTGAAGGCTCGTGCGCAGGATATGTTGTCATTGTTGAACGAAAAAATCCAGTAATATAAGCAGGAGAAGACTCTTATGCCTTACAAATCTTATAAGCTTGTTACTTTAGTTACAACATTGCTTGTAATGTCGGGATGCGGATTATTGGGAAAAAAACCGCTGAATATTGACGGAGAAAGAATCAGTATTATAAGCGAGGATAGCAGTCTGACTCCTGATTATGCTCCGGAAGAAATCAAACTTCGCTTACCACGTCCGCATAACAACAAACGTTGGAATCAAAGTGGAGGCAATGCACAACATTTGATGGGGCATTTGAAAGCAGGTGCCAAACTCAAGAAGTTGTGGGACAGTAATTTTGGTGAAGGGACTTCCAAAAGAGATATATTAATAGCCTCTCCGGTTATCAGCAACAAGGTTGTTTTTACAATTGATGCAGAGGCTATTGTAAGTGCTTTTCGACTTGATAACGGAAAAAAGATTTGGGAAAAACGCCTTAAACCAGATAACAAAGAAGAAAAAAGCTCTTCACTTAAAGGGGCCGGAATAGCTGTCTTTAACAAAAAAATATATGCTACAACCGGTTTTGGCGACGTTTTTTGTTTGAATATGTTTGATGGCAAAAAAATATGGAAAACATCTTTAGACGTGCCAATTCGTATTGCGCCAACGGTAGCAGCAAATCGTGTCGTAGTTCAAGCTTTGGACAATACTTTAGTAGCGCTTGATGCCGAAAACGGAAAGACCTTGTGGAAAGGACAAACCGATTATGAAGCAACAACCATTGTCGGCGGAGCTGCCCCTGCATATAATGTCGATATGGATGTTATTATCGCCGCTTTCTCAAACGGAGAGTTAAGAGCTTTCAAAGCCAGTACAGGGACACCATTGTGGACAGATTTGTTAATTTCAAAAAAACGAACCAATTCTCTGGCAGAAATTACAGCAATCAAAGCTAATCCGGTCATTGACGGAGATAAAGTCTTTGCTGTGGGATATAATAGTGTATTGGCGGCTATTGATTTACGCACCGGAGCGCGAATATGGGAGCGCGAAACGGGTAGCACTAATCAGCCTTGGGTAGCGGGAGAATATCTCTTTGTGCTAACTAATGATTTTAATTTACTAGCTCTGAATAAAAATAACGGCAAAATTGTGTGGAATACGGTTATTCCAACCGGTGAAGACATAAATGAGAAGTCCGGAATATTTGGCAATGGTCCTGTTTTAGCATCTAATCGTCTTATTGTCGCAACATCCAACGGATATCTTTTTGCCATTTCTCCGTATAATGGAGAAATTATCAGCTATATAGATATATCAGATGACATTATTCAGAGTCCAATCGTAGCTGACGGCACAGTGATATTCACAACTTCAGATGCTGATATAGCTGCTTATAAATAGGACAAAATTAATGGTACTGAGAATCGCAATAATCGGAAGACCGAATGTCGGAAAATCAACTTTATTTAACCGATTAGTCGGGCATAAGCTTGCAATTGTTCATGACAAGCCCGGCGTTACTCGAGATCGTCGAGAAGCATCTGCTAAATTATATAATCTGAAGCTGAGTGTTATTGATACTGCCGGTTATGAATATTCTAAAGAAGATTCTTTGGAAAAAAGAATGTGGCAACAAACTGAACGTGCAATTAATGACGCTGATGTTACGTTGTTTTTATTTGATGCACGTGACGGAGTTCAACCTTATGATGAACATCTGGCAGGTTTGGTTCGTCATAGTGGTAAACCGGTTGTGTTGCTTGCCAATAAATGTGAAGGAAAACTACAAGAAGACAGTATTCATGAAGCTTATAAACTCGGTCTTGGAACTCCAATTCCTTTTTCTGCTGAGCATGGTTTGGGGTTGGCCGATTTATATGAAGCGCTTAAGCCGGAAGCTGATAAGTTAAAAGAAACATCAAAGTTGGAAAATGATATTCCTGAAGATGTAAATGATGAAGATGATGAAGCATATAAAAAACGTCCTATTCAATTGGCAATTGTCGGGCGACCTAATGTCGGAAAATCGACTCTTGTTAACGCACTGCTGAAAGATGAACGTATGCTTACCGGACCAGAAGCGGGGGTTACACGTGATGCAATTACCAGTGAATGGTCTTATGAAGGAAGAAGAATAAATCTGGTTGATACTGCAGGATTGCGTAAACGCGCAAGAATCGAAGATTCTCTTGAAAAAATGGCCGCTGCCAGCACAAAAAAAGCTGCTTATTTGGCTCAAGTGGTAGTTTTGGTTCTGGATGCAGATGCTGTTCTTGATAAGCAAGACCTGACAATAGCGCGTGAAGTTCTTGAAGAAGGACGAGCATTGGTAATTGCTGTTAATAAATGGGATATTGCCAATCGCAAAGAAACACTGCAAAAACTAAACGACAAACTACAAACATCTTTAACTCAAGCTGAAGGAATTCCGACTGTAACAATTTCGGCACTCAAAGGTGAAAATCTTGATAAATTGATGCGAGCCGTCCTCAAAGTTTATGAGCGTTGGAATTTGCGTATTCCTACTGCACCTCTAAATCAATGGTTTGCAGATATGATTGACAAATATCCACCACCGCTTGGTAAGAACAAACGCCGTATTAAGTTGCGTTATATTACACAAGCAAAGACAAGACCGCCGGCATTTTATATTTTTTCAAGTAATCCGGAAGGTTTGCCTGACGCTTATTTGCGCTATTTGATTAATCAACTGCGTGAGGATTTTGATTTACGAGGTATTCCTATCCGTATGACGGTACGCAAGACAGGAAACCCTTATGCAGGAAGTAAAGAAAAAAAAGAATCTCCCATACGCAATAAGAAAGCCCCTGTTTAAACAGCATTGACGAAAGCTGGCTATTTATTGAGGGGCTTGGTCTAGTTTTTGCTTATTGGAAATATTTCCACATTGCCGAGATTATGGTTTGGGGATGATTGTCCGCCGTTTTTATATTCGGAAATGGTTTGCGTTCCTTTTGAATTTTGTTTTTGCATCGGATTTTGTAAAGCCGGTGACAGTGGATAGGCGTTTTTAGGTAATCGCAAAACCATATAGCCATTACCACCACCATAAGCCGGACCGGAAATACCGATTGAATAATAACCTCCGATATAACCATAATCTAAATCAATGTAATCAATAGCAAGAACCGTTTTTATGGTGCTTTGACCAACTGTAGTCATTTTGCATGTGTAGCCGGCATCTTCAAGAAGAACGTGGTCTACGGTTTTAGCAAAAATAATACTCTTAGAAGGTGTACAGTCAGGCACTTGCCCACCATAGGTCAAATTGTAATTGAGTATAAGATTTAACTTGTTAGCCGCTTTACCGATAATAACATCAGTTATTTTAACATAATCAATATAGGCATTGGTCGGGGTAATACCGGCTGTAATCGGTAAAGTTATATAGTTTTCAAGGCAAACATGCGAAGCCGGATCAGCTTGGCATATCAAAGCCTTTTGATAATTGTTGTTATCAAAAAGTTGCAACAAGCTGTTATATATATATTCTTTAGACATCGATAATTTTGCCGGAGCGCATTGGCGAGAACGACAAATGACTACGGAGCCAGGGATTTTAACAAATGGACGCATCAGACGAGCTTGCTCTGCATATTCAGCAGAGCTTGGGGCAAACGGATTGCGAAGAATATCCTGCGGAGTGCGCGTACGCAAATATTCGCATCCGGCAAGACATAAAACCGTACCGACAAAAAGAATACTTTTAGAGATGTTTTTGAGCATAGTAAATCCTTGTTACAAAATTATGTTTTATATTAAGACAAAGAAGCAAAAATACCAAAAGTTTTTTTCAGGTTATTCAATGTATTTTAATTATAAAAGCGGATAAGACTTGCATATTGACAGATAAACATTCAAAATAATGACCGAGGATGTTTGATATGAAAAAAATATTGATTGCTATATGTTGTTTGTGGAGTTTTGCGCTTAAGGCAGAAGTGATTGTTGTTGACGGTGACAGCTTACTGATTGACGGGCGCAGGGTTCGACTGGAAGGAATCGATGCTCCGGAATATAATCAAAATTGCTATGATGCCAATGGCGTGATGTATAAATGCGGACAAAAAGCCAAGGAGGCTTTGGCTGAGGCGGTAAAAAGCGGTGTAAAATGCCAGAAAATGAACACGGATATTTACCAACGAGAAGTATCAATATGTTATGCCGGAAAAGTTAATATTAACCAGCAAATGGTGCGTAATGGTTGGGCTGTGGCATATACCCGCTATTTTCCTGACTTTGCATTAGACGAAGAAAATGCTCGCAAAGAAAAAAGAGGAATTTGGAAAGGAAGATTTATGCGTCCTGACTTGTATCGCGCTCTTGAAACAGACAAAGTTCAACATGAATAATAAATTAAAACGGATATGATTACATAAGGATATGATAATAAGTTACAAAGTGGAGTTTTTTTTTAATTTTTTGTTTAGATTCTTATTGACAGCACAAAAAACTTATGTATATTGCAAAGCAACGTTTTATGTTTAAAATATAAAGGTGAATAAATATGTATGCAGTAATTAAAACCGGCGGAAAACAATATAGAGTCACTTCCGGTGATGTTGTTAAAGTTGAAAAACTTGCCGGTGAAGAAGGTAAAGAAGTCGTTTTCAATGAAGTTCTGGCAATGGGTGACACAATCGGCAATCCGTTGGTTGCCGGTGCCTCTGTTAAGGCTACTATTTTGAAACAGGCCAGAGATGCTAAGATTATTGTCTTCAAAAAGAAGAGAAGACAAAACTATCGTCGCAAGAACGGCCACAGACAGTCAATCACATTGGTAAAAATTACTGATGTTTGTGGTAAATAAGTTTAGGTTTAAGGAGATTTAATCATGGCACATAAGAAATCTGGTGGTAGTTCCAATAACGGGCGTGATTCCATCGGTCGTCGTTTGGGCTTGAAAAAGTCTGGAGGTCAAGCTGTTATTCCTGGAAACATCATTGTTCGTCAGCGCGGCACTCAGTATCATCCGGGTGCTAATGTTGGTATGGGTAGAGATCATACTATCTTCGCAATTGCCGAAGGTAAAGTAGAGTTTTCTAAAAAAGCTGGTAACAAAACTGTTGTTTCCGTTGTTAGCGAATAGTTGATTCTGCGCTGAGAAGGAATTATAAGTTTAAGGGGGGTGTGGTTGCATCCCCTTTATTTTTCAAAAAGCAATTGAGGCAAAAATGAAGTTTTTAGATCAGGCAAAAATATATATTCAGTCCGGTGATGGTGGCGCGGGATGTGTTTCGTTTCGGCGCGAAAAATATATCGAATTTGGAGGACCAAACGGTGGCGACGGGGGTAAAGGCGGAAGTGTTTATATTGAAGCAGTGCCAAATTTAAATACGTTGATTGATTTTCGCTATCACCAACATTTTAAAGCTCATAAAGGGCAAAATGGCATGGGATCTGACAAAACCGGTTGTAAAGGTGAAGACATCATAATAAAGGTTCCGGTAGGAACAGAAATTTTGGCAGATGATCAAGAAACATTGATTGTTGACATGGTAGAACCGGGACAACGTTTCTTAATCGCCAAAGGTGGTGATGGAGGACGAGGTAATGCTCAATTTAAAACCTCGGTTAATCAAGCCCCTCGTTACGCTGAGCCGGGATGGCCCGGACAGGAAATGTGGGTGTGGTTGCGACTTAAGGTTATTGCTGATATTGGTTTAGTAGGTATGCCCAATGCCGGAAAATCGACATTTTTATCTGTAGTAACTAAGGCTCGTCCGAAAATTGCCGATTATCCTTTTACAACATTGCATCCTAATTTAGGAGTGGCATGGATTGATAATTATGAGATGGTAATTGCTGATATTCCGGGGCTAATTGAAGGAGCTCATGAAGGAGTGGGACTAGGCGATCGATTTTTGAAACACGTGGAGCGGTGTTCGGCATTACTTCATTTGATTGATATAACGACTGAAGATGTTGTCGGCACATATAAGGCTATTCGTCGAGAACTTGATTTATACAATGATGTTTTGGCTCACAAACCGGAAGTTGTTGTTTTGAATAAGGCAGATGCGTTGGAACCTGAAGAATTGGCAGAAAAACAAAAAGAGCTGGAAAAAGCCTGCGGTAAAAAAGTATTTGTGATTTCTGCAGTGGCAAAACAAGGAATTTTTGATTGCCTCAGAGAGGTTAATCAGTATATAACCAGAGATAGAAGTTTAAAAGAAGATATTAAGATCGAAGTGGAAACGGAGAATGAGCCGTGGTCACCATTGTCGTAATTAAAGGAGAGTGTTAAGTGGTTAAAAAAGCAGTTGTTGCGGAATGTAAAAACGAAGCTGAGCAAATTTTGGATATTATCACCAAAGCTTTGGATGATGGTAAGGCACAAGATGTTATTGTTATGGATTTGCAAGGCAAAACATCTATTGCTAATTATATGATAATTGCCAGCGGAACATCCAATCGTCAAGTGGCTTCTTTGGCTGATAGTGTGCAGCAGAAACTGAAAGACGCTAAATTCAAATCAGTTGTGGAAGGGAAAGAAAAAGCAGATTGGGTGTTGATTGATGCTTTTGAAGTTATTGTTCATATTTTCCGTCCGGAAGTTAGAGAATTTTATAGTATTGAAAAAATGTGGTCTTCCGTTGGTAAAATTCGAGAGGCAACGAATTAAGCTCGAAAACATCTAAAAAGCTCTATAAAAAAACTGAACTGTACTTAAAAATTGTACAGTTCAGTTTGAAAATTTAGTTTAGTTTAGTTTAGTTCAGTTTATTTCTTTTCATCATAAAACTTAAAGAATTGATATATATGAGCAAAGAATGATGCTTTCAGGCAGGTATCCGCCAAAGAAACAGAGATTACCACGATAATAAAAATCTCATTCATAACGAAATTATCAATACCGATAATTTTATACAACCAATTCAGTAAAAAGATGATACACCCTCCAGGAATCATCATCAAAAATTGTCCCCAGAAAATGCGGTTATAATTACCTTTGGCAAGATTAAAAACTTTTTTCAAGCTGAAAGATTTGTCTTCTACGGCGATTGCAGGAAAAATCAAAAACATTGGCGCAACAGCAATAGCAATCAACAGTGGAATGAAAAGCATCAACTTATCAAAAATAACATGACTTCCGGCATTAGGTACAACCATACCATACAAAATCATCAAAACAATGCTTGGAATGGCGATCAATAAAACCATAAAGATGCTAAAAAGTATATATAAGGCCAGTGAACGCAAGAAACTTCCCCACCCCATTGTCATTGTTTTATAAACAATATTACGACAATAAAGAATGATACCAGCAACCGAAATCAACATAAGCAGAAAAGTTGACACACTTTGTTGCCAAGTCTGCGCGCAGTCTATACCTCGCATAGAACACAATGTAGGAAAATTGGTGAACATATCAAACAAAACAACTACCAAACCCAATGAAGCCAATCTGGTATAAGCGTTGATATTTTCAAAAAAGTATTTAAAACTGCGACTAATAGTTTCAATTAACGGAAGTTTTATTTCTGCAGGCGTATCAGTCATATTAATTTTCTCCAAACAAGAATTTTTTTTGCAGATAACAATAGTTGATAAAAAACATTACATTCAACAAAACAATCAGATTAAAAATGTATTCTCCAACAATGGTAATATAAAACGTATTTTCAGATGCGACAAGCCTAAAGTTACCAATAACTGAATTTAAAGAAAAAATCAAAATACAAAACAGTAATGAGAAACTTAACAGCAAACGTAAACCATTACCAGCGGTATCTTGCCACAAATGACGTAACGATGGTAATTTTTGATTAGACATTATATAAGCAAAAATGCTGTAAAACCGCAACAACACGAACGGCAATACGAATCCTATAGATACAACGGCAAAATAAGTAAGCTCAATACGCCAATCGGGATTAGGCACACGAATATAAAGTAAATATGCCGATAACAGAGATACAAAATTCAGCCCCATATAAATCAAATAAGCAATCATTACTTTGAAATCGGCTTTTTGTGGGAGTAATAACCAACGCCAAGAGAATGATGTATTGTTATAACAATAGTTATAAATTCTTACACTAAACATCGCAATCAAAAACAAGCTACACAAGCGCGATAATAAATATGTAACCATGCTTTCACTACATAAACTTTGTAAGCTATTGTTACTCATACCGCACATTAAATTTTGACCAAACAGCATAAAAACGATTGTTATAATCAGGGCAAACACACTACTCAGCGCAAAAAACTTGCGAGTATTGTCAATAAAAAGATTATATGGTCCGAAGATCAATCCTAAAACCGGAAATTTTTGTGCTTCAGGTTCAGGTGTAACGACCGGTTTGTTTTGCTGATTAGCATACCATTGATTTAATTTTTCCCATAAAGTTTTCATTGCTATATTTCCTTGACCGATGTTATACCTGCCAACGAACGAATTTGGCTCAAAATATCCCCGTAAAGAGCATAACCACCCTTGAGTTCAATACGAATATCCCAATTGTCGTTGTCAGGTTTGATATATATTTTATTTTTACCGTTTCTATCCTTACTCAAAATTCGATTCAGTTGAGTGACGGCACCGATATCTCCGATGCTTATTTCCAATCCGTTGGCCACATCGGAAATAGCCTTATCCAATGTATCAACGCTATTTATCATTACACGAGGATTTCCCTCATCATTTTGCTTATCTATTGTCACACTAACAAGTAATGGCAGACCAGATTTTATAGTTTCCTCATAACGTGCCAATCCTTCAGAGAATAATAATCCTTCAAAATTACTGGTACCATCAGAAATTTCCAAAAAAGCATATTTATTGCCGTTTTTACTCAAACGCTTTTGGAATGAGTTTACACATCCGGCCAGTTTGGCTCGAATATTATCTCCGGTGCGAATACCATGGAAAACTTCATTGCATTTCTTTACACCCAAGCGCTCCATGCCGCGAGCATAGCTATCTAACGGATGAGCCGACAAATAAAAGCCTATAGCTTCGGCTTCAAGTTTAAGACGCTCCAACTCAGGCCAATCAGCATGATCATTAAACTTGACTTTTGAATGTAGCTCTTCGGTGCCAAACAATGATGACTGCGCACTGGTTTTAAGCTCAGTTGCGGCAGATATATGTTGCACAATTGTATCTATATTGGAAAACAGCTTACCGCGATTTTTATCAATACTGTCAAATGCACCCGCCTTAATTAATTGTTCTAACTGACGGCGATTAATCTGTTTGGCATCAATACGATGAATAAAATCTGATATATCCTTATAATTACCATGAGCTTTACGTTCAATTTCAATTGCTTCCATATTGGCGGCTCCAACACTTTTTATTGCCGCCAAGGCATATCGAATATTGCCATTTTCAACTGAAAAATCAGCATCTGATTTATTAATATCCGGCGGCAACACCTTAAAGCCCATTTTCTTACATTCTTCTTTATAAAAGAGTAATTTATCGACGTTGGTAATATCCAAAGACATAACCGCGCACATAAACTCAACCGGATAGTGCGCTTTCAGATATGCTGTTTGATACGAAATAAGCGAATAAGCTGCAGCATGTGATTTATTAAAACCATACGAAGCAAATTTTTCCATTTGGTCAAAAATTGCTCCGGCAACTCCTTCTTCAATGCCGTTTTTAACAGCACCCTCCATAAACATTTTACGCTGTTTAGGAATCTCATCGCGCATTTTTTTACCCATAACCTTACGCAATTTATCTGCACCGCCCATGGTATAGCCACCAAGAGCGCGAGCAATGTTCATGACTTGCTCTTGATAAATCATAATGCCGTAAGTTTCTTTTAATATCGGCTCTAATTGCGGATGCAAATAAGTAATTTCCTCTTCGCCATGCTTACGCTTAATATAACTCGGTATATTATCCATTGGCCCAGGACGATATAATGAAACGATAGCTATAAGGTCTTCAAAACGGTCGGGTTTAATCTGTTTATGCACATCTTTCATACCGGCTGATTCAAATTGAAATACTGCCGTGGTATCTCCACGTTGCAACATTTCATAGGTTTGGCTATCATCTAGAGGTACTTTGTCGATATTTATATCAACACCTTGCGTCTTTTTTATCCAATCAATTGCACGTTTAATTACGGTTAAAGTTTTCAGCCCCAAAAAGTCGAACTTAATCAATCCGGTTTCTTCAACAAATTTCATATCGTATTGGGTAACCGGCATATCTGCACGCGGATCTTTATAAAGCGGAACTAATTGTTCAAGCGGACGATCACCAATAACCACGCCTGCAGCATGTACTCCGGAGTGACGATATAACCCCTCAAGTTTCATAGCGATGTCAAAAAGCTTATTAACTTGCGGATCTTCACGTCGCATTTCTTCCAATTCTGCGACCTGATCAAGAGCTTCTTGCAAAGTAGGATTTTTACCTTGAACCCCCGGCGGTATCATTTTGGAAATACGATCAGCTTGTGCATAAGGCATTTGTAAGACACGAGCAACATCACGAATAACAGCCTTAGATTGTAGTTTTCCATAAGTAATAATTTGAGCAACATGATCAAAACCATATTTATTTTGCACATATTCAATAGTTTTTGCTCGGTTTTCTTGACAAAAGTCAACGTCAAAATCAGGCATATTAACACGTTCGGGATTAAGGAAGCGTTCGAACAGCAAATCAAGCTTCAACGGATCCAGATCCGTAATCTTCAAAGACCATGCAACGATAGAACCAGCACCGGAACCACGCCCAGGACCGACTGGTACACCATGCCCTTTTGACCACTGAATAAAATCCGACACGATAAGAAAATAGCCGGAGAAACCCATTTTTTTGATGACACTCAATTCATAATCAAGACGAGAATAATATTTTTCATCAATTTCCTTTTTCTGTTCATCTGTCATATCTTCAAAATAAACATGAGCCTGCATCCGCTCATCCAGACCTTTACGAGCTTGCTGAGTAATATAATCGTCCTGACTCATGCCATCCGGACATTCGAAAATCGGCAACAAAGGATCTACTTTGGACGATAGATAGCTACATCGCTTGGCAATATTAACTGTATTCTGCACCGCTTCCGGCAAATCAGCAAATAAGTTAACCATCTCTTCTTCTGTACGCAAGCGATTGTTGGGCGAGAATTTTTTGCGATTATCGTTAGAAACGTATTCAGCAGCGGCGATACAGACTAAAGCATCATGGGCTTCATACATATCAACATCAAAGAAAAAAGCCTCATTTGTAGCAACCAACGGAATATTGTATTTATATGCAAGCTCAATAAATTTATCTTCAGTTTGGCGCTCTGCATCCAGACCAATACGAGATATTTCCATATAGAAACGATTGCCAAAAAGCTGTTGAAACCTTTTAGTCACCTCTTCTGCCTCATCTGCACGATGTTCTAGCAGCAAACGGCCAATCTGCCCTTCGACACCGGCGCTCAAAGCAATCAGACCTTCGTTATATTTTTCAAAATCAGAGATTTTAATCTGCGGTTTTTCGGTACTTTGCGGATTATCAAGATATGACAGTTTCATTAAGTGCATAATATTGTCATAGCCGACATTATTTTGCACAAGAAGAACTATTTTATCCGGCTCAACAATACGCCCCTTAGATTTTAAAACATCATCAGCATCGGGATTACGCAAATAGAACTGACAACCTAAGATAGGCTTAATCCCCTCATCAGAAGCATATTTGGAAAAAGCCTTACCGCCAAACATATTAGCAGTATCGGTCACAGCAACAGCCGGCACCCCCATTTCATGCAACTTATGAACCAATGCCGGCACTTTCATTGCCCCTTCAGACAATGAATAAGCGGTATGTACTCGCAGGTGAATAAACTTAGGCTCTGCCATAAAAACTCCTTCAATTCGCCTTTATGATAAACACTTTCCCCTTAGCAGACAATGAAAATATATTGGTTATTATATTGTTATCTGTATTTTAGAAAAAAATTTATAAAACAAGGTAAAACAAACCCCGTCAATCTTGACGGGGTTTATGATACTAATCCAATTCGGCAAGCTTTTGAGCCTGATCTTCCGCCACCAATGCGTCGATAATTTCACCCAGAGCATCTCCAGAAACAATTTCTTCCAATTTATAAAGAGTCAGATTGATTCGATGATCCGTAACGCGACCTTGCGGATAATTATATGTACGAATACGCTCTGAGCGATCTCCACTACCAACCTGAGATTTACGATTTTGGGCATATTCAGCATCTTTAGCCTGTTTTTGTGCATCGTATAACCGAGCGCGTAATTTACGCATAGCATTTTCACGATTTTTATATTGCGAACGCTCTTCTTGAGATTCTGCGACTACACCGGTAGGAATATGAATAATGCGCACTGCCGAATCGGTTTTATTAACTTTTTGACCACCGGCACCCGAAGAACGATAAGTTTCCAACCTTAAATCAGCCGGATTGATATAAATATCAACTTCTTCAACTTCCGGAAGCACCGCAACCGTTGCCGCAGAAGTGTGTACGCGTCCTTGAGATTCTGTAACAGGAACTCGCTGTACACGGTGCGCTCCAGATTCAAACTTGAGTCTGGAAAACACATTTTTACCAGAAATACAAGCAGATGCTTCTTTATAGCCACCCAATTCATTTTCGCTGGCATCCATGATTTCAAACTTCCAGCCTTGCAAAGCGGCGTACCGTTGGTACATTTCGAACAGAACTGCCGCAAATAAAGCAGCCTCATCCCCACCCGTACCTGCTCGAACTTCAAGAATAGCATTTTTTTCATCTTCCATATCTTTAGGCAGAAGCAAAATTTTAATCTCTTTTTCCAGCTCCGGCAATTTGTCCTTTAGCTCAAAATATTCCATTTCTGCCAAATCGCGCATTTCTTTATCAAGCGAGGCATCATCCATCATCAATTTGGCATCATTCATATTTTTTTCAGCAGTATTGTACTCATTTATCGCTTCAACCACCGGTGAAAGATTAGCCAATTCTTTGTTCATTTTAACTAAGTCATCAGAACTTAACCCCGGCTCGGAGATCAGCGCCTCAACTTCATGATAACGATTTACAACATTAGCAAGTTTTTCTGCAAAATTCATTTAATTATTCCTCTATCATTCCATATACAAAAAAAAGAAAACAGCGGGCAAGACGCTCCGCCATTTTCTTGTATTTGTATTTGTATGCTAATGATTACCGTTGATATACGGATCAAGAGCTATATTGGTTTTTTTATTTGCCTTAACAACAGGTGTTACAACACCATTGATAACAACATCTACACCATTTACTTTGCCAACAGAGAGAATCATTCCTTTTCCCTCGGGAACGTTATAAGTTGCCCCCGGCGCAAGAACTTTGCTGATATAGAGTTTATCAGCATCTTTAACTTCAATCCAAGTTTCTTCTTTTACATTAATTACAACACCACTTTTGCGAACTTCATTTGCATCAGCTTCTGACGTTTCTGCAACTTCTGATTTAACTTCTTCTGCACTTGTTTCGGTAAAAGATGCCTCCGTCATAACAATTTGAGGTTCTGCAACTACTGTTTCCACCGATTCAGAATTTTCCATAATTGCCTCTGCCGAAAAATCCTCAACTACAATCGGCAATTCTTCCGTGGCATTAACCTCGCTCATTTGCTCAATTTCTGCGGGCTCTTGCTCTTCTGTTTCAATATTATTATAAGCTGACCACCCGCCATAGACAAGAGCGAGAGCCAAAAGGCTTATAAGCAGATATTTCTTATTTGGGACACTGGCTTCGCTTTGCGGCTCTAAAACAAAAATATCTTTATCGGATTTAGGAGTTATCTCGTCTTTGTACAGCTCGACAATATTACCACTGTTTAACCCCAGATAAGCAGCGTAAGAACGAACGAAACCGACACCATACGGGAAAGGCGGAATCTCAGCATAATTGCTCTCTTCTATCGCCTCCAAATATATTCGGCGAATACAAAGTTTTTTTGCAACATCAGGAATTCGCAACCCTTTTTGCAAACGCATTTCTTTGAGCAGACTACCAACTTTGGTAATCTTATTTTCAACTTTAGATGTTGATTGCTCAATAATATCTTCAGCGGCAACTTCCTGATTGTTTACGGATACTTCTTTCTCGTTGTTCTTTTCTTTCTTCACGACCTTTTCCTTTTTTACAGACTCGAAAATTTGCTTGATTGTTACATATTTTTTAGTAAATTTCAATACCATGATCATTGGCGTAGGAAATCAACTGCGGACGAAGGGTGCGTCGATTAGATTTTAATAAAATTTTGATATAATCTTCAACTTCTTCAACATTAAGAGAACGAACCATGCTCTTAACCCGTCCGAACGATGATCCCGACATCGAAAGGTTTCGATATCCCAGACTTATCAGAGCCATAGCTTCTATCGGATTGCCGGCCATTTCGCCACAAACCGAACACAAAACTCCGGCATCATTCGCTTTGGTAATGATTTCCTGCATGATGCGCAAAAATGGTGCCGACAGTACATCATAACGCTCTGTAAGACGTGGATTTCCACGATCACAGGCAAATACAAATTGAGCTAAATCATTGGTACCAATTGAGATAAAATCAGCAATTTGTAAGACCGAATCCAACTGAAAAACAATTGACGGAACCTCAATCATAAGACCAACATTAACTTTTTTGGGAATGGGATTGCCACGACGTTTTTCTTTTTCCAATTCAATCATCAAGGTTTCCTTGGCTTCCTCAAACTCGGCATAATTAGAAATCATCGGAAACATAACATTGAGTTCTTTACCTTCGGCTGCTCGCAAAAAAGCTCTCATCTGTTTGCGCAAAATGGCGCGACGATCCAGAGTAATACGAATTGAACGCCAACCGATTGCCGGATTATCTTCACCGGCATTTCGCCAATAGGGCAATAACTTATCCGAACCGACATCCAGACTACGAAAAACAACTTTTTTATTGCCCGCCCGATCCATTAATTCACGATAATAACCTACCTGTTGTTCAACATTAGGCATTACTTCGGATGCCATAAAAGGAATCTCTGTGCGATACAAACCGATGCCGTCACAATTAGTAGTTTCTATGTAATCTAAGTCAAACGCCAAGCCAACGTTAAGATACATGTTGATACGTTGTCCATCCAGCGTTTTGGAAGGCAATTTTTTGAGTGTTGCCAATTTGGCTTTAAGCTGTTCTTTTTCTTTTATTTTTGCCTTAAAACGCTCTTGTATCGGTGAACTAGGACGAATGTAAACATACCCCTCGTTACCATCAATTGCTAAAAGCTCACCGCTTTTGATTTGATTGTAAATCCCGTTAATCTTAGCAACAACAGGAATCCCCAATGCTTTGGCCACAATAGCCACGTGCATGGTCGGAGTACCATCTTCGATTATAAGACCGCGAATTTTGGTATAATCATAGTCCATCAAATCGGCGGGACCCATTGTCTGCGCAACAACAACCAGATTATCATAAGTTGCGGCCTGATTAGCTGCCGAATCACCACTCAAATATCCGATAAGACGATCTGCAACATCTCGTAAATCGTGCAAGCGTTCACGCATATAACTGTCTTGAGTACCGGACAGGCGGTTCCACATATCTTCATAAGCTCGTTCAACTGCCGCTTCGGCTGTTAATCCGCTATTGACATTATCAGCAATTTTTTTGTACCAACCTTTATCTTTGGCAAACATTCTGTACGCATCTAGAATGTCAACATGCTCGCCAATACCAAGTTTGGTTGAATTAAATTTTGCATCCAAATCGGCATTCATTTTGGAATGAGCCAGCTCAAGACGCGTTAATTCTTTTTCTTTGTCTTCGGCAAAAATTTTGGTAACCGCTTGACGGCGGCGATGTACAACAGCTTTACCAATACCGTACCCTTTAGATAAACTTAAACCTTTGAATTTTTCTTTACTGCTTTGACCACGCGATTTAATAAGTTGTTTTTTATAATCAATCATCTCTTCTGAAGCAACCATGTCCGTCAAAACCATGGCAACCGTTTCCAAAACTTCCAGCTCCGTGCGAGAGTATTCGTACACCTCTTTTTTCTGCAAAGAAATAATACCGATTGCACGGTTCCAACGTATCAGCGGAACACCTATAAATGATTTATATTCATCTTCACCCATATCCGGCTTATATGAAAAAGACGGATGTTTCCATACATCAGGGACAATCAAAGAACGTCCGGTTTTTGCTACTTCGCCGACCAATCCCTCGCCAACACGTAAGGAAATTTTATGAGCGATGTCAGGATTAAAACCATAGGACGCAAACAATTCCATATAATTATCATCAACAATAACATAGCAAGTTCCGGCATCAGCTTCCATTTGTTGCACAATCATTGCAACAATCTTTTCCATTTTTTCAGGAATATCGTTACTGGCTTCGGAAATGGAGCGGAGTTCCCGCAAAATATTCATTGCTTGATTTATGGCCGGCGACTTCATCTGTTTTCCACCAATATCTTTTTTGAGCTTGCGCTTTTACTTATATTATTTATATTTTTTGACATCAAGTAAAATATAGAGAAAAGGGATTAAAAAATGGCTAATAATTACAAAAGAGGCGACCACGACACTCGTCCTTGGGGAACTTGGGAAGTTTTGGATGCGGAAGATAATTTTTGTGTCAAGAGAATTTGCGTTACACCCGGAAATATTTTATCTTTGCAACTGCATCATTTTCGTAGTGAACACTGGATTATTGTCAAAGGTGAAGCTGTTGTTACTCTGGGTGATGATAAAATTGTTCGTAAAGCCAATGAGTCGGTTTATATTCCTGCCGAAACTAAACATCGCATTCAAAATGATACTACCGAAGATATGGAATTTATTGAAATTCAAACTGGTGAAAACCTTGATGAAAATGATATTGTCAGATTGGAAGACAAGTATGGTCGCGCGTAACGGTTTAGCTTGACTATAAGTAGGAAAATTCTTAGTATCATGATTATCTTAACGATTTTGAAATAGGATTTTATAATGAATTTTGCAGATTTGGGCTTAAGCAAGCAGACAATTAAAGCGATTGAGGAATTTGGCATCACAGAACCGACAACCGTTCAGGCAGATGTTATTCCGTCAATTTTGCAAGGCAAGGATGTCTTTACAATTGCTCCGCAAGGATGTGGCAAAACTATGTCTTATGTTTTGCCGCTATTGGATATTATCAGTAGTAAAAAGGCTCACAATGTTTTGATTATTACACCAAACTCAGATTGCTCGGTAATGATTTCCGATCAGTTGGCCATTTTTAATAAATATCACGAAATTGATGAAGCCGCTCAAGGTGATACCGAAGAAGAAATTGATTCAGAAGCTAATGTGGTTCTGGGTTCGCCGGAATTACTCGTAGAAATTACCGAGCAGGGCAAGGTCGATTTATCAAATACTGACATTTTGGTAGTTGATGACATTAACCTGATTAAGAAAAATAAGCAACTTGACAATCTAGAAAAGATTTTGGCTATGTTGCCGACAGAAAAGCAAAATATTGTTTATACCAACAGACGCTCCAAAGAAACACAAGATGTGTTGGAAAAAATTCTTAAAGCGCCGGAAGAAATAAAAATTGACAAGACCAAAGAGCAAGAAGCTCAATTGACTGCTCAAACTAACAAAGGAAAAAAATCTTTTACCAGTCAGGCGCGTACAAATATTTTGGATACCGAAGCCGTAGATTTATCAAAAAAGCATAAATCATTTAACGGACGCACACCGGGATTTATCCTTGTCAAAGGAATTATTGTAGAAAACGAAGAAAAATAAATCTTGCTCAATTTATTATTCTCCCCCGAAGTTTTTATTCATCATGATTTCGGGGGAGTTTGTGAAGATATTTAAATTCCTATTTTGCGCAAAAAAGTATAAAGAGTCATTCTGTTTACCCCCAGACGACGGGCGATTTCGCTTTTAGAAACATTTTGTATCAAAAGTTGGCGCACAACATCTTCTTTGGCGTTTAATTTTAGTTCTTTGTTGCAACTTCCTAACGGTCGCCCAAACTTCTTGCCCTGACAACGAAGTTCATGTAAACGTTTGCGCATATTTTGAGATTTTATATCGGCAATAATTTTCATTGTTGTTTCCATAGCAGTGGCCAACAATTGTGAGCTTAAGCTGTCATCAAAAATATAATTATCGCGCGTTATGATAATTTTCCAATGATGATAAATGCTCTCGTTTATTAATTTTTGAACACTTCGTAAAGAATTGCCTAAACAACTTATTTCAGAAATCAGCAAAATATCTCCTTGTTTCATTTGTCGCAAGGCGGTTGTTATATGCTTGCCGAAATACCATTTATCAATAGTCCAACCGGACATTTGAGCATAGGCAATCAAATCTGCACGCTCTTTTTCGTTTTCTGCTTGCACTGCCTCACGTTTCTCTTGATTTCGGATATACGCATAAATCATCGTTTATTATTTTATTTTTATTAAAGGAATAAAATTA